>DASXLF010000080.1:0-1699 GCA_036496405.1 Steroidobacteraceae bacterium
GGCGTAGAAGCGCGAACGATGATCGATCACCGAATCGGTGGTCCGCATGGAAGCGCCCAGGCACAGCCGCGAGAGCTTCAGCCGCCCCGCGGTGACCGGCGCGCCTGCCCACGCCAGCACGACGCTTAAGCCGACGGCGCGCAGCAGCGTGCTCTTTCCCGACATGTTCGACCCGCTGACGATCCACAGCCGCGCCGCGCCTCCCAGCGCCACGTCGTTTGGCACGGCTTCGCCCTGCGGAATCAGCGCATGCGTCAGGCGCTCGGCCTGATACAACGGCTCGGAAGAATCCGTCAGCTCCGGAAAAGACGCGTCGGGCCGCTCGTAGGCGAAACAGGCCAGCGAGCTGATCGCTTCGAATTCGCCGACCGCGCTCACCCAGCCGGCGACGTGCGGGCCGTAGGTCAAGCGCCATTTCTCGATCGCCATGGCGAACTGCGGCGTCCACACCAGCAGCGCGGCGAGCGGACGGAAGAACAAATTGCGCGCCCATTCCAGCCGGTCGACCATGGCGATCAGGCGGTGGATCTGCTTGGTGCCGGAGGTCCCCTGAATGGTGAGCCGTCCGGTGAGCGCGGCCAGCGCCGGCGCGCTGAATTCGCGGCTCTCCAGACGCTCCAGCAGCAGCGCGATCAGCTGCAACTCCTGCGCCGCATTTCCCAGGTTGTGGACCACTTGCCGCGTTGTATTGCGCGTCGCCATGCCGAACAGAATCTCGGCGAGAATCACTACCAGCAGCGGGCTGAGATTGGTCCACTCCAGCATCACCGTGGTCGCCGTTACCACCGCGGCCGCCGCCAGTGCCGCCGCGATCCAGCGGGCTCCTGGAAAAAACGCCACGGGCGGCTCGCTGCCCCACGCACCCAGCCGGCGATCGTCCAATGCGGCGCGCACCTCGTCGCCCATCAGTGCCAGATCCTCGCGCAGATCCACCACGGATCGAAGCTCCTTCACGGCCTCCTGACGCGCGGCCACTTCCTGCAGCTCACCAGGCTCCAGCAGCCAGCCGGCCAGCACGCGCTCTCCCATGGCCGTGCGCGCCGTCGAGAGCAGCTCAAACAGCGACCCGCGTCCAAAAAGATCCAGGTCGTCGGAAAAAACGTGATGCGCATCGCGGAACCGCTCGCCCTGGCTGCCCGCGCCGATCCAGCGATTTTCCAGACGCGCGATGGCGCGCTCGTAATACGCGACGCCGCGCACCGCCGATCGCAGCAATCGATCCACGCGGTTGTGAATCACCAGCAGCACGGCCAGCGCGACGACCGGCAGCAACAGCCACCAGGGTGCGATCCGCGCCGCGCCGAGCGAAATGGCCGCGATCGCCACCAGCGCGACGCCGCTTGCCAGACGCGCGTTCCCCAGCCTGCGATGCAGCATGCCTTGACGCACCTGCTCGGCGCGCCAGCGTTCCAAACGTTCCCGGTATACTTCGCGCGGAGTTGCAGCAGCGGGTCCCAAGTCTTTAAGGTACGCAATGCCGCGCTATCTTGGGATCTGGAAACTTCCATGCTGGCCCGCCTGCGCCTCAATTTGGATTTTCAACCGTCGCCCATGGCGGATAAACCCGGTCTGCTGATTCGCGACCCCTTTCAGTTTTCCGACGCCACGCTGGTGATTCCACCCGTACTGGTGGAAAGCCTGACCTACTTTGACGGCACCCGCAGCTCGCTGGATCTGCGCGAACATCTGGTGCGGCTGA
>DASXLF010000081.1:0-5307 GCA_036496405.1 Steroidobacteraceae bacterium
GTTGGCCGCGGTAGTTCACGCTGCCGGCATCGACGCCGATCAGGCCCGCCAGGATGCGCAGCAGCGTCGACTTGCCCGAACCCGACTGCCCGAGCAACGCCACGATCTCGCCTTCGGCCAGCCGAAAATCGACGCCCTCCAGCACCGAGCGCGCCGCGCCGTCGGCGAGCTTGAAGGATTTGCCCACACCCCTGAGTTCAACGATGGCTTCAGCCATGGCGGTTCCTCGCGCATTTGCAGTCATTGGAAATTAGAAATGCATCCGGTTCTCTGCAAGCTCATAGAGCCGCCGCCAGACGAAGTGGTTCATGGCCATCACGAACACGCACATCACGCCGATGCCCAGCGCAATGCGCGGAAAGTCGCCGATGGCGGTCATGTGGGCGATGTAGCTGCCCAGGCCCACGGCTTGCAGCGTGGTGTCGCCCCAGGTCACGTATTCGGCCACGATGCTGGCGTTCCATGAGCCTCCGCTGGCCGTGATGGCGCCGGTCACGAAGCTCGGGAACACCGCCGGCAGCAGGTAGCGCCGCCACTTGAGCCATCCCTTGAGGCCGAAATTCTCGGCCGCGTAGCGCAGTTCGGTCGGGATGGTCGAGGCGCCCGCGATCACGTTGAAGAGCAGGTACCACTGCGTCCCCAGCACCATGAGGGGCGCGAGCCAGATGTTCGGGTTGAGCTGCCAGCGCACGATGAAAAGCACCGCCACGGGGAACATCAGGTTCGCCGGAAACGCCGCCATGAACTGCGCCACGCCCTGCAGCCGCCCGGCCCAGCGCGGATTCATGCCGATCCACACCCCGATCGGCACCCACACCAGCGCGGCCAGCGCAATCAGCACCAGCACGCGCAGCATCGTGTAGAAGCCCAGCAGGAAGACGTGGCCCACCTCGGACCAGCCGACCTCGGTGTGGATGAAGCGCACCAGCCACACGATGGCCAGCAGCACCGCCGCCGCGATCGTGGCGTCCCACACACGCGCCGCAGCCTCGTTCGGCAGTTGCGGGCGTGCCTTGATGGAAGTCCCGTCGTGATCGCGCCGGAACAGCACCAGCGAGCGCTCGAGCATCTTCGCCGCCCCGATCACGATGCGCTTGAGTCGATCGGTGCGGCGCAGCCACGTGAGCAGCCAGGAGCGCGGCGCGTCTTCGGAGCTGCCCTCCTCGAAGCGGAACTTGTCGGCCCATGCGATCAGCGGCCGAAAGAAGAGCTGGTCGTACAGCGTGATGCCGATCAGCATGCCGCCGATGGCCCAGCCGATCGCGCCGATGTCGCGCGCCTCGATCGCCATCGCGATGTACGAGCCGACACCGGGCAGCTTGATGTTCTGGTTCGACACCGAGATCGCTTCGGACGCGACCACGAAGAACCAGCCGCCGGACATCGACATCATCATGTTCCACAGCAGTCCGGGCATCGCGAAAGGGAGTTCGAGTCGCCAGAATCGATGCCAGGCCGAGAGCTGGAACACCGACGACGCCTCTCGCAGCTCGGCTGGCACCGTGCGAAGCGACTGGTACAGGCTGAACGCCATGTTCCAGGCCTGCGAGGTGAAGATCGCAAAGATCGCTGCGCACTCCACGCCCAGCAGATTGCCCGGAAACAGCGCGATGAAGCCGGTGACCGTGATCGACAGAAAGCCCAGGATCGGGATCGACTGCAGGATGTCCAGCATCGGCACCAGGATCTTCTCGGCCACCTTGTATCGAGTCGCCAGCACGGCGAAGACGCAGGCGAACGCCAGCGACGCGCCGAGCGCGAGGAACATCCGCAGCGTCGTGCGCAGCAGGTAGTACGGCAGCATCCACGGGTCGAGGCTGATCGGCAGCGGCTGGCCCAGTTCATAGGGGCGCGCCATCTGGGCAGCACCAAATGCCAGGGCGAACAGGGTCGCCAGCACCAGGGGCAGGAGGGCCCAGTCCCAGCGGTTGCCGCCGGACGCGACGGCCTGGCGCGGGAAGAAGCGTTTGTCGAGCATGAGCGAATACGAAGGGTCGGATCACGGACCCTGTCCGCGGCGCGACGCGATTGTGCCTGCCGATTGCGACACCAACCTGACCACGCACCATGCCCGGCCGCCAGGAGGGCGGCCTGCGGGCTCGCCGAGCCCTAGAGCGGGAACGCGTCCAGGCCTGACTGCCCTTCGGCCAGCTTCGCCGGCGTATGGGCCACGTTCATGACCCAGCAGACCATCGTGAAGTATCCGACCAGCGCGCTGAGCTCGACCACTGTGCGCTGGCCGAAACGCGTCTCGGCGGCAGCATAGGTGGGCTGGCTCACGCCGTTGTTCTGCAGCTGCTCGAGCGCGAAGTCGAGCGCGAGTTGCTCGTCGTCCGCCAGCGGCGCGGCACGGCGCCCGAGTCGCAGCGCTTCGATCGCCTCGGCACTGACACCTGCCTTGACCGCCGCCGCGGCATGCATTACCCATTCGAACTGGTTGCCGACGTGGCGCGCAACGGCGCAGGTCACCAGTTCGCGCACGCGCGCGTCGATCGCGCTGTCGAAGCGCAGGTATTCGCCCAGGCTGCCGATGCGCTCCATCAACACCGGGCTCTGCAGCAGCGGGATGAAGGGACCGAAGACGGCCTTGCGCGGACCGTCGATCAGGGCCTGCGCGGCGGCGCGTTGCGCATCCGTCATGGACTCGGCGGGAGGCATGGGTAGCCGCTCGACCCAGGGCTGGGTGTGACCTTGCTGAATCATGTGATGGGTTCCTGTCTGGTTCTGTCGATCAAACGATGCGTGAAGGCTTCCGGACCAGCCATGCGGCACTGCCCAGCAGCGCCACAGCGCCGACCGCCAACGCGATGAAAAGTCCGCCGAAGCCTTCCGCCTTGCCGCTCAGCGCGGAGGACAACACCGGCCCGGCCATCTGGCCGATCGCGAATGCCGCGGTCATTCGCCCCAGCATGCGCGTCGGATCGCCCACGCTGCTCGCCTTGGCTTCCTGCATGCCGGCCATGGTCGCGACCATGAATGTGCCACCCACCAGCAGCGCAGCCAGGAGCACGGTGGCCGCCGACAGATGCAGCACCGGCAGCAGGCAGCCGAGCGCCATCAGCGCATGGCTTCCGGCGAGCACATGCCGCCTTGGCAAGTGGACCAGCGCCGCGCCGGCAAACACGGTCGACAACGCCGCCGCCGCGCCGAACACGGGCCAGGCGCCGCCGAACACGGAAGGGTCGTCGACCACCGCGCGCGCCAGCACCGGCAAGAAAGTCGCCGGCAGGATGTAGCCGAAACCCAGGACACCGTAGCTCAACACGAGTCCCCACGGGACGACACCGAGCGAAGACGTCGGCGCGGCGACGGAAGGACCGTTCGCGGCCGCGCCCTGCCCCGCCGCCTCGCGCGGCATCAGCAAGGCGACAACCACCAAACCCACGAGCGCCAGGGCGCCGAGTTGCATCCAGAGGCCCTCGGGCACCACGCCCGCCACGCCCGCGCGCCAGCAATAGAGCCCTGCGAGCGCGATGCCCACGCCTACGCCCGCATAGAGCACACCGGCGCCTGCCGGTCGATCGAGCCGCGCCAGCCAGCCCAGGCACCACACGCTGGTGCTCACCAGCGCCCATGCGCTCGCCACCCCCGCAACGAAGCGCAGCAGCAGCCAGATCGCGACCGAACCGGTCCAGCCCATCGCCGCAGTCGACAGCACGATCACCGCCAGCGACAACAGCCCCACGCGCTGCGGCGTGAGCGGCAGCCGCGCGGTCGTGAGCGCGCCCAGCAGATAGCCCGCGTAGTTGGCCGCGGCAAGCCAGCCGCCGGCCGCCACGTCGACGCTGCCGGCGCGGATCATCAGCGGCAGCATCGGCGTGAAAGCGAAGCGGCCGATCCCCATTGCAATCGCCAGTGCAAGCATTCCGGCGGCGCACACGGCGACAAGGGAGGGTCTCGGCACAGTGATGGTTGGATTCGACATGGGACGTCATTAGACGCAGAATGCTCTACGCCAACAAATGAATTATTCTGAACAATCATTCTTTTTATGAGAACAATCGATCTCGACTCCCTGGAGATCTTCCGCGCCGTCGTGGCGGAGGGCGGTGTGATCCGCGCGGCGGACAAGCTCAATCGCGTGCAGTCGAACGTCACGACCCGCATCCAGCAACTCGAAGAGCGACTGGGTCACAAGCTGTTCCATCGCCAGGGGCGCACCCTCGCGCTCGCGCCCGCCGGCCACAAGCTGCTGCCTTATGCCGACCGCCTGCTGCGCCTGGCCGACGAGGCGGAGAGCGAATTGCGCAGCGATCTCCCGCTCGGCACCTTCAGGCTGGGTTCGCTAGAAAGCACGGCGGGCAGCCGGCTGGCGCCGGTGCTGTCGCGCTTTCACAGGCTTTACCCAGGGGTGGTGGTCGAACTGGTCACCGGCACTACCGGCGCTTTGCTGAAACGGGTGAAGGCCTTTGATATCGAGGCCGCCTTCGTGTCCGAACCCTTCTCTGCGCCCGGGCTCGAGACCCTGCCGGTGTTCGAGGAAGAACTGGTGTTGATCACCGCGCACAGCGTGAGCTTCGTGACCCGTCCCGGCGACTTGGCCAATGTGACGCTGATTGCCTTCGCGCAGGGCTGTTCCTATCGCCGCGTGCTCGAGCAATGGCTCGGCAAGGGCGGCGTATCGCCGTCGCGCTCGCTGGAGTTTTCTTCCTACCAGGCCATGATTGCCTGCGTGGCCGCCGGTACCGGCTTTGCGATCGTGCCTGTGTCCGTGCTCAAGGCCTTGCGCGCCACAGCCGATGTGCGCCAGCACCCGTTGCCGGAACGCATGCGTGCCAATCGCACGCACCTTGTGTGGCAGGGTACGCCGTCGGTGGCGCTGGCGCGGCTGATCGAGATGCTGGGCAAGTCCTAGCCTGCCCCAGCGATGGCAAGGTCTACTTGCTCTCCGCTTCCTGAAGCAACCGCCACATCACCTTGCCGCTGCCGCTCTTGGGCAAGGCATCGACGAACTGCACCGCACGCGGAATCTTGTAGACCGCCATGTTCTCCCGGCACCAGTCGATGATCTGCTGCTCGGTCGTGTCCTTGTGCGTCGGGCGCAGCACGACCACGGCCTTGACCGATTCGCCGCGGTAGGCATCCTTGGTGGCGATCACGCAGGCTTCCTGGATCGCTGGATGGCGGAACATGAGCAGTTCGACTTCGGCCGGCCAGACCTTGAAGCCGCTCGCATTGATCATGCGCTTCAGCCGGTCGGTCATGAAGAAGTAGCCGTCCTCGTCCATCCGACCCATGTCGCCGGAGCGGAAGAAGCGCTTGCCCTCGAACTCGACGAAGGCAGCTTCCGTGGCGTCGGGCCGCTTC
>DASXLF010000082.1:0-1965 GCA_036496405.1 Steroidobacteraceae bacterium
CGCGGGCCCTGAGCACATCGTGCGCCTGACCTGGTATCTCACCAGCCGCAGCGAATACGAGGCGGCGGGCGCCGGCATCGGTGCGGCGTGGAAGGAGACGCTCGGGCGCAACTTTCCGCCCTCGACGCTGCTCTATATCGAGGGCCTGGTCGACGCCCGCGCCAAGGTCGAGATCGAAGTCACTGCCTTCGTGCCGGGTTGAAGTGAGACAGACCTCACTGCATTCGCCACCGGCCAGCCCAGCCCAAAACGCGCCAGGCGAGCCAAGCGTTTAATGCGTCAGCGCGACAGCGAGATCGCTGCAGCCCGGAACTGGCTGTCGGCGCGCATGTTGATCGACTGCTTGTTGCCCGTGGTGCGCAGCGAGATGTTGGCGTTGAAACCGGCAGTACTGGCGACCACGTCGAAATTGCCGCCGCCGGCGCCGCGGCCCCGCAGCGTGCCGCTGATATTGCGGCTTGCTTCCGTCCAGTTGCCGGACACCGTGCCGCCCTGATCGACCACATTGGCGCCGAGCTGGAACTTGTAGGCGTCGCTGGCGCAGGTCAATGTCATCGTCATTTGCGAACCTGCAACCGCGTAGCTGGCGCGGCAGCGCAGCCGTTCGCGCGAGCCGTCATCCAGCGTCACCGTTCCACCGCCCGCCCAGTTGCCGGCCAGGCCTGCATACGGGCCGCCGCCCTGCGCATGGACGGGGGAGGTGGCAGCGGATGCGCCAAACAAAATGGCGGCTGCGATCAGCAGCCGCCGGATGTTGGCGAGGGACGTCAGTTCGAAATTGCTCTTATTGCCGCGATGCTGCCCATCGGCCGCTGCACGGTATGCCACCTGATGCCCCATTCCACTTTCCCGATCCGGCGTTGCCGCTGAGCTGTCCGTTTGCATATGCACCATTGATTGAGACTCGAACAAGGCCCTCACGCCCGATGCTGCCGGTGACGTCGGCTCCCGCGGCAGAAATCTTACCTTCGGTGATTATTAGCGTCGAGCTAGCGGTCGGTTCGCAGCCGCCGCTCTTTGTCACAATGGTGACATTCCAGGTGCCGTCGAAGGGCTGTTGGGCAAAAGCGGGCGCGATGACCGAACCCAGAACAAGAACAGACAATGCTGTCGCGATGCGGTTGAAACGCATAAGTCGGATCCCCGATGTGTGTGATGGGCGGCTTATTTGGACCAAATGTGTCCAAAATTTGATGCGCCGCAACATCACAGATTGTTCCTGTGGTTCCAAACACATAGGAGTGAGCTCGGTTCCGCCTCTGGAACGTAAAAATTGCTTCAATTGTTCAGTTGTTGGCTTGGAACCTAGCCGAAGAGGCGCATCCGATCAATGCGGAGCGAGCGCTGGCGCCTTGGTGGCAAACTGCTCATCCTGCGGAGTTGCCGGCAACGCATTATGCTTCACGGCGTAGTCAATCACCTGCGCGAGCAGTTTCTGGCCGAGCGGTGCCAGCGCTCGCTCCCACAAGTCGCGCGCAGTCTCGCCTTTTTTCACAAAGCACCATTCCTGGGCGGCGATGGCGCCGGCATCCATGCGCTCGGCGAGGTGATAGACCGTGCCGCCTGCAATCGGGTCGCGCTCCTTGATGGTCCATTCGATCGCCGCCTGGCCGCGATGACGCGGCAGCAGCGAAGGGTGGTAGCCGATGCCGCCAAGTCTGGCCGCGGCCAGCGCTTCGTTGCTGATCCGGGCATGGCTGTGCGCAGTCAGAATCAGGTCCGTCTGGGGTGCGATCTCGGCGGCGGCGACCAGCCTCGGATTAGCCTGCACCACAACCTCGATGCCGGCCGCCTTGGCGGCGGTGGCGAGACGATCCTCGGCGTCGTGCACCACGACCCTTATAACGTCGACCTTGTGCTCCCTGAGCATGTTCAGGGTGGTCACGCCGAAATGGCGGGAGCCGACAAGGGTGATCCGCATGGGCATTCTATCCTTCTGGTGGGCGTCGATACCATGCCGATGGC
>DASXLF010000083.1:0-2052 GCA_036496405.1 Steroidobacteraceae bacterium
CTGAGCCGCCGCGAACGCCAGATTCTGGACATTCTTTACACTCGTGGCCGGGCGACCGCGACAGAAATTCAGGCCGCGCTTCCGGATCCGCCCAGCAACTCGGCTACACGCGCTCTATTGCGCATTCTGGAAGATAAAGGCCACATCCGGCATGAGTCGGACGGGCCGCGTTATGTGTTTTTGCCGCGCGTATCGCGGCAGAAAGCGCGCGCCGCCGCGCTCAAGCATATGCTCGCGACGTTTTTCGACGGATCCGCCGGGGAAGCCGCAGCCGCGCTGGTGGATGGATCCGCCGCAAACCTTTCTTCACAAGACCTGGACCAGCTGCAAGCATCGATCGATCGCGCGCGCAAGGAGAAGAAGTAATGAACATCATCCTGATCGCCGCATTGAAAGGGACCGTGGTGCTGGCCGTGGCGTGGGCCGCCGCCTTGCTGCTGCGCCGGAGCTCAGCAGACCTGCGGCATCGCGTATGGCTGGCCGCGATGATCGCCATCGCGCTGCTCCTGATTCCGTGGCCCGTTCCTGAGCCGCTGCGCATTTCAGCTTCGGCAGCTCTGGGAACAGCGCGTGCTGCTTCGGCGGCGTCGCCGTCATTTCCGTGGTGGTTCATGCTTTGGGCCACGGGCGCGGTGCTGGTGTTGCTCCGCATGGTCGCGGGAATGATCCGGCTGGCGGCGTTAACGCGCGCAGCAGATCGCAGTGACCAGGAGGGCATCCGCGTGAGCGCCTCCGTTCAGACGCCGATGACCTGGGGCGTGCTTCGCCCGGTGATTCTACTGCCGGCCTACACCCAGGGCTGGCCCGAAGCGCAACGTGATATCGTGATCCGCCATGAGCGCGCGCATATTGAACGCCGCGACTGGATGTGGATGACATTTTCGCAGGCGATGACCGCGATTTTCTGGTTCCATCCGCTGATGTGGCTGGCGTCCGCGCGCCTGCGCAACGAAGCCGAACTGGCTGCCGATGACGCGACGCTGGCGGGCGGAATCGATGCGCCGGATTATGCCGATCGCCTGGTGGAAGTGGCGCGGCAGCTGCGGCACAATGCTCCCCAAGCAGCGGTGGCGATGGTGCGGAAGCCGATGCTGGCACAGCGCGTGTCGGCGATTCTGGACGCTGGCCGCGATCGTCACGGCGCCGGAGTTGGCGCAAGACTGGCGATCCTGCTGGCTGCTGCCGTCCTGCTGCTGCCGCTCAGTGCGTTTCAGACTCGCAAGGTGTATCACGTGAAAGAAGACGGGACGACCGCGCCGAAGGTCGCGTCCAGAGTTCAGCCGCAGTATACGAAGGAAGCCAAGGAAGCGAAGATTCAGGGCACGGTGGAACTAACGGCGGTGATCGACCAGGCCGGGCGGGCGCAGGAAATCACCATCACCAAAGCGCTGGATCCCGGCCTGGATGCAAACGCCATGGTCGCCGTGCATGAATGGACTTTTGAGCCGGGGACCAAAGACGGCAAGCCGGTGGACGTCGCAGTGAGCATCGAGGTCAACTTCAGACTGAGGTAGCCGCGGACACGGGCTGGGGATCGTCGGCGGGAAATTCGACTCCCTCCCAGCGCGCCACCACCGCAGTCGCCAGGCAATTGCCCAGCAGGTTCACCGAGGTGCGCGCCATGTCCATCAGTGCGTCGACGCCCAGCAGCAGCGCGACGCCCTCGACGGGCAGATTGAAAGTGGCCAGGGTGCCGGCCAGAATCACCAAGGATGCGCGCGGCACCGCGGCGACGCCCTTGCTGGTCAGCATCAGCGTCAGCATCATGGTGAGCTGCGTTCCAAACGATAAATGAATTCCGGCGGCCTGCGCCACGAACATCGAGGGCAGGGAAAGGTACAGCGTGGAACCATCCAGGTTGAAGCTGTATCCCGTTGGGAGAACGAACGCGGCAATGTGCTTGGGCACGCCGAAGCACTGCATGTTTTCGAGAGCCAGCGGCAGCGCGGCTTCGCTTGAAGCAGTAGAGTAGGCGATCAGGAACGGCTCGCGCACCCAGCGCAGGAAGCGCCGCAGCGGGATCTGGGCAATCGCGGTCACCGAGCCCAGCAC
>DASXLF010000084.1:0-1637 GCA_036496405.1 Steroidobacteraceae bacterium
GTCAGGCGATGGCTGGCCTAGTAGTTCAGACGGCATAACGCCAAGGACGCGTGCGACTTCGACCAGGTTCGTTGTCTTGATGCCGACGATGTTGCCTTCCCACTGAGCGACAGCACTTTTGTCAACGCCCAGGAGCGAGGCCAAGACGCGCTGTGTTAATCCCGCGCGGGTCCGTGCGGCGCGAATCCGATCACCAATGTTCACCCCCATAGGGTGCGACGGATAGTCCTGAGCCGCACTAAGCAAAGGCTTGACGCCCCATCCGCTTAGGCTTACTAAGCTCACCTGATGCGTGATCAATGCCTTTATCGCCTGATGCAGATCCGTGGCGCTACGACGCGTGTCGCCGAGGGCCTGGGCATCTCGACTGCGGCGGTGTCGCAGTGGGAGCGCGTGCCGCGGGACCGCGTGATGCAGGTCGCCACCATCCTTGGTGTGTCGCCGGCCGAGGTGAGGCCGGACCTATACGCCGACGAACCCGCCGAGGCCGCCTGATGCCATCGCCGTAACGCGTCAAACGCGCGTTGGGGCGCGCGCAAACCGGGGAGAAACGCCATGAACATCGCCGAAGTTATCCACATCCTGGCCGTGTCGTGGTGAACAAGCGTGACGCACTGCTGGGTGAAATGCAGTGCATTGTTCGCCTGGCAGCCGAGCCGCGGCCGCCGGTCGACAGCAGCAAGGGCGCCATCAACCGCGCCGCGCGCGCCCTGGGCCTCTCGTACCGCCGCGCCCGCGCGTTCTGGTATGGCGAGGAGCGGGCGCTGGTCCGCGAGGCTGAGGCGGCCCGCCTGCGGGCTGAGCGCGACCGGCTGCTGCGGCTGCGCCTCGAGCGCCTCGAGGTCGAGATGCAGGAACTACGAACCCTCCTCCACTATGCGGAGCAGCGCGATGCGGCACAGGCTGGCACTGGCGCTGATCTGGGTCATGGAGCGGCTGGGGCGTCTTGTGAGGCGTCTGCGTGACCCCGGTCGCGGTTGAGGCGGTGCTGCGGGCGCTGTGGTGGGCGGCGGCGGTGCTCGCGCTGGTGCTGGTGATCGGCTTCGTGGGCGTGCCAGGGGTGGGCGCCCGATGACGACGGCTCCCGCCAAGTGGATGACCGCTGATGCCATCGCCCTGGCGCGCACGCTGTGGGACGAGGGGCTGTCGTGCTCGGCGATCGCGTGGCGGGTCGGCACCACCAAGAGCTGCATCGTCGGGTTTGCCCATCGTCGGGGGTTTCCGCCGCGGCCGTCGCCGATCGGGCGCCGCAAGGGCGAGGTGCGCGAGGCGCAGCCGCGGGCACCAGACGCCCCTCGGGTGGCGTGCAGGCCGCAGCCGCTGGCGGTGCCCACGCCGGCGTTTGGCTCCTGCCAGTGGATCTCTGGCGGCGACGATCGCCGCCGCTGGACCATGTGTGGCGAACCGACAGCGAACGGCTCGTCCTATTGCGACTGGCACCACCGCCAGGCCCACAGCCCGATCCCACGGCGGGCGGCATGAGCGCGCGCCCATATCGGCTGACCGCGCCGGTGGTGCCGGAGGAGGCTGAGCATAAGGCTGTGGCAGCGCTCTTGCGCATGGAGATCGCGCGCGAGGGCCACGTCTCGGAACACGGTGTCTGCTGGTTCTCGATTGATATGGCCTACGGGCATGAC
>DASXLF010000085.1:0-16983 GCA_036496405.1 Steroidobacteraceae bacterium
GCCGCTGGAGGCGGCGCATGCCGCGATGCGCCGTGACGTTCCTGACTATCAGGCCGACCGATTTTTTGCACCCGACATACGGCGTGCACAACGTTGGGTACAGTCCGGCAGCCTCGCCGCGCAGATCGCACAAATACTGCCATCGCGAGCCATGGCGTGAGCCCGGCGCTGTTTGCCGAGCATCGCGGCTCGCTGCCGATCCTGATCAGCTTTCCGCATTCGGGCACCTATGTACCCGAGGAAATACGCGCGAGCTTCACCGGCGCAGCACAGGCACTGCCGGACACCGACTGGTTCGTGCCGCAGCTGTATCACGGCGTCCTCGAGCGCTTCGATGTCAGCTCCCTTACTGCCAGCCATTCGCGCTATGTGGTGGATCTGAATCGCCCGCCGGATGGCTCACCGCTGTATCCGGGACAAACCGAGTCCGCCATCTGCCCGCGCGCGACTTTCGCCGGCGCGGCCCTCTACCGCTCGGGCCAAGAGCCGTCGGCGGCGCACGTACAGCAACGAATCGAGCGCTACTGGCTGCCGTACCATGAGGCGCTGGCGGCACTACGCGATCACATTCTCGCCACGCACGGATACTGCGTAATCTGGGATGCGCATTCGATCCGCTCGCGGGCACCGCGACTGTTCGCAGGCGAACTGCCGCAACTGAATCTCGGCACCTGGAATGGACGCAGTGCCGGCGCTGAACGGATCCGGCGCGTTGCGGCGCTGATTTCCGGGCAGCAGCATTTCTCGCATATCGTCGACGGCCGCTTCACCGGCGGCTACATCACGCGCCACTACGGCGCTCCCTCGCAACACGTGCATGCGCTGCAGCTGGAGATCGCGCAGCGTGCCTACATGCTGGAAGCCGATCGAGCGCAGTTCGATCCGCAACTCGCGGCTCCATTGATGGCAATGCTGGAACGGATAATCGAGCCGCTGACCGCCGCCTAGGGGACCAGCTTTACCGCAACACTTGCTATCCTAGCTGCGGTCTCATCCAGCAACGGTCAAGTCATGACACCACCCGCCATCAGAATTCCCGGCCCTGATCACCCCATCGGCATCAAGCCCAATGCAAAACGGGTCAAGGTCTCCATCGGCGCTCGCGTCATCGCCGATTCGCGCAACGCCCTTACCTTGCGCGAAGCGCAATATCCGCCGGTGCAATACATTCCCCGCAAGGATGTAGACATGTCGGCCGCCGAGCGCAGCAGCCACGCCAGTTACTGCCCCTACAAGGGCGAGGCCTGCTATTACAGTTTTCCGATCGGCGGTGCGCACTCGGCCAACGCGGCCTGGAGTTACGAAAATCCTCACGCCGCCGTCGCTCAGATTAAGGATTACCTGGCCTTCTATCCCGATCGCGTCGGCATGATCGAGGAACTTGCGGAGTAAGACGGGCCGCAACCATGACGCTGCTCGCCGGCCTGGTCAGCGCATCGCAGCGTGTGGGCGCCACTGCCTCCCGTCTGGGCAAAGTGCGGGAATTGGCCGCGCTTCTGCAATCGCTGCCCGCCGATGAGATCGACCTGGCCGTGCACTACTTGTCCGGCGACACGCCGCAGGGACGAATCGGCATCGGCTATGCCGTGCTGCAGGCAGCGGCCGCAAACATAGCCGCCGCAGCGGCAGAACTGTCTATTGCCGACGTCGATCAGTACCTGGTCAGGATAGCCGTCATTCGCGGCGCCGGCTCGACCAGCGAACGCGCGGCCGCACTGCGCGAGCTGTTTGCGCGCGCCACCGGCCCCGAGCAGGCATTTCTGATCGCGCTCCTGGCAGGGGAACTGCGCCAGGGCGCTCTGGCCGGTGTAATGATCGACGCCATCGCCTCCGCCGCCAATCTGCCGGTGTCGCAGGTGCGCCGCGCAGCCATGTATGCCGGTAGTCTGGGAGCGGTGGCGCAAGCAGCATTGCTGCAAGGTGCCGCGGGGCTGCAAAGTTTTCAGCTGCGGCTATTCTCCCCGGTGGCGCCCATGCTGGCGCAGACCGCCGACGACGTGATCGAAGCGCTGCAGCAACTGCCGGGCGAGGTGGCCTTCGAATGGAAGATGGATGGTGCGCGCATCCAGGTGCACAAGTGTGGCGACGACGTGCGCATCTACACCCGCGCATTGAACGACGTGACCGCGGCGCTGCCGGAAATCGTGGAATTGGTGCGCACATTTGCCGCGTGTGAACTGGTGCTCGACGGCGAGGCGATTGCATTCGATAGCGCGCAGCGGCCGCATCCGTTCCAGATTACGATGCGCCGCTTTGGCCGTAAGCTGGCAATCGATAAGGCGCGGGTGGATCTGCCGATCAGCGCATTTTTCTTCGACTGCCTGTACCGCGATGGGCAGAGCATCGCCGACCGGCCGACCAGCGAGCGCTTCCAGGCACTGGCCAGTACCACACCGCTGGCATCACAGATCCCTCGCCTGGTCACGGCGTCCGAATCGGCAGCGCAGGCATTCTATGAGGCGGCGCTCGAGGCGGGACACGAAGGCGTCATGGCAAAGTCTCTCGCCGCGCCTTACGAAGCCGGCAATCGCGATGCGCGTTGGCTCAAGATCAAGCACGTACACACCCTGGACCTGGTGGTGCTGGCGGCCGAATGGGGCCACGGCCGCCGCACGGGCCAACTGTCCAATCTGCATCTGGGCGCACTCGAACCCGCGACCGGCGAGTTCATCATGCTGGGCAAGACTTTCAAAGGCCTTACCGATGCCATGCTGGCGTGGCAGACAACCCAGTTTCTGGCGCGCGAGACTCGCCGAGACCGGGCAACCGTATACGTGCGGCCGGAACTCGTAGTGGAGATCGCCTTCAGCGATTTGCAGGCCAGCACGCGTTACCCGGGTGGAATGGCGTTGCGGCTGGCGCGCGTAAAACGCTATCGTGACGACAAGCGCGTTGAGGAGGCTGACACCATGGATGCGGTGCGACAAATATTTGCCTCGCAGGCCGGCAGGTCTGACGCGCCATGACCAGCACGCTGGATCACTACCAATCGCATCTGGGTCCGGTCTACTCCTGGATGGTGGGCGACCTGGAGGCCGCATTCGCCGACAGCACGGCGGAACTCGAGGCACTCGCACTGCCGCGGCTTGATGCCGGCACCGCGGTCGATCTGGGCGCCGGCTTCGGCTTGCACGCCATACCCCTGGCGCGACGCGGCTACGCGGTTACCGCCATCGATGCCTGTGAGTTATTGCTCGCAGAGCTGCGCGCGCGTTCAGCGACGCTGCCCATCACCTGCGTGAACGCCGATCTGCTCACCTTCGGTAACTACGTGCACTCCACGATCGATCTGGTGCTTTGCATGGGCGACACGCTGACTCATCTGCCCAGCCTGGATGCGGTCGAGACATTGATCGCGCAAGTGTCCGCGGGGTTGGCGAAGGATGGCTTGTTCATCGCCACATTTCGCGATTACGTCTCCGCGCCATTGCAGGCGGACCAGCGATTCATCCTGGTTCGCAGCGACGAGCACCGCCTGCTGACCTGCTTTCTCGAATACGCCGATCAGCACGTGAACGTCCATGATCTGCTATACGAACGCGAACACGGCCACTGGCAACAGCGCGTGAGCAGTTACCGCAAGTTGCGGCTCGACCCGCAGTGGCTGGTCTCGAAGCTCACGGATTCCGGACTGGCCGTACGCCTCGGCGCCGGGCCCGGCGGCATGGTGCAGATCGTGGCGACCAAAACCTAGGCGGCGCGAAAGGATATCCTGCGTGTTGCCAGCTGGGCCCCGTTGGTCTGGTCGATGCGATCCTAACCATCAGCCCTTGTTCCACTGCTTACCGATCTCCAACGTATCGCACACCAATCGACGCGGGGAGGGACAATGAAAAAACGCCTTTTGTATTCTGTGCTTCTTCTCGTCTGCGCTCCTTTAGGGAGAATTGCGCATGGAGCCCAGCCTCAGGACTGCATCCTTCAACGTTACACATCCGTCAATCTCACTGTCGATGCGAACCGCCGTCTAATCGTCCCGGTGACCATTGAGGGTACCAACGGTTCCGCGATATTGGACCTTGGCAATGCATTCAGTGCCATCTGGCAAAACGAAGCCGCGCAACTGAAGCTACACCAGTTCGCGTTTCGACAAGGTACGCCCGACATACACTGGGGCGGTGCGGCGATCAGAAACTATGCGACCGCCAGCATTGCATTGGGCAATGCGAGGTTCAAGCAAGTCGAGCTGATGATTATGCCGGAGGCCACCCGATCGCAATTTCGAATTGGCGATGCGGTACTCGCCCTCCTGGGCATGGATTTATTGTCTCGGTCAGATATTGAATTGGATATCAAACATGAGCGATTGGCGCTGTACGCCCCTGATCACTGCCCCGACCGGGTCGTCTATTGGGCGGACGACTACGCTGCCGTGCCAGTGCATCGGGGACCTCTTGGAAACTTTTATTTCCCTATAGAGTTGAACGGCAAGACAGTTGAGGCAACGCTTTCACCTGGCAACGGCAGCTCCACGCTTTCGGTGGATGTCGCCAAAAAGTTGTACGGCTTCGAGCCACATAGTGGCACTCACCTGATGCAAATGACGGCCAAAGGGCTAAACGTAACGAATGTGGCGATAGTGTTGACGGACTACAACAAGCCCGCTTGCGAACTGTCCACACGAGACGGCGCGGCCGCTTATGCGGGTTGTTATGGAGCCTATCCGCTGGAAATCGGCCTCGACATCTTAAGCAAATTGCATCTGTATCTGGCAACCAAGGAAAAAGTACTTTACTTCACTGCCGCCGACACAGACTCCGTAGCACCGAACGCAGTTTCAACGCCATCAGGCGAACAGCGCGCTGAAGATCAGGGTCGCGAATAGCGTCGCAGCCAGAAAGACGACGTAGGTGGCGCCCACGACCATGAGTTTGGCCACCGTAGTCCAGAAGCGCTGATCGTAGAAGCGACGCATGGCGCGATAGATGTACCAGATCGCATATAGAACCGTTCCTGCGGTCAACGCTTCAGCAAAGTTCGGCGATTGCGGCATTGCCGCGAGTCTGGAGAGCGGCCGGTATAGCAACAGCAGCAGGAATATTGCCGCGTGCGTGTGCAGGAAGAACACCAGATGCTCTACATAATAGCGGCGCGGGCGCCAGTAAAGCAGCAGCATCACCGCGGCCATCACCGGCAGGAAGACGAACATCATCTTCGGGATGTAGCTTACGAACATAGCGCGCACCGGTTCGCCATTCAGCGCGAAGTTTCGCTGGCAGGATCGGCGCATGAGGTGTTCGAACCAGGGCAGTGAAGACTGTATGGTCCGGCAATCCTGAGTACCAAAGAACGATGCCCGGGCAACGGGCGCGGTTCGCGCCGGGTCGGCATTCGGGCCCAGCAGGACAGTTCTCGGGCCGACAAAGGAAAATGTGAAGAACAGAACGCTCAGCACCAGATACAGGCGCACCGGTGGCAGATAGCGGGCCCGACGTTCGGCGAAATATTCCCGTGTCAGATATCCCGGCTTTAACAGCAGCATGTACATGGTGCGCCAGAACCGGCCGTCGACATGCGTCATCAGGTGCCAGGCGTCATGCAGCAGTATGCTGATACCACGGGCGCTTTCATGAGCGTGCTGGCCACAGGCGGAACAATAGGGCCCGGCCAGCATCGCTCCGCAGTTGGCGCATTGTTCTTCGATAGCGGTGTCCGGAATAGACCCTGGATGAAAACTGGGCCCGGTAGGATTCGAACCTACGACCAAGGGATTATGAGTCCCCTGCACTAACCGCTGTGCTACAGGCCCGTTGCTGGGCCCGGAGTTTAACGCCGTGCGCGCCCTGATCGACACGCAGGTGAAATAAAAACTCAGACCGGCTTCAGGAACTGGTCGCAGTTGCCGCGGGCGGCCTCGGTGTCGGGAATCTTGGCGCAGATCTGCTGCATGCGCCCGCGCAATGCCTGCAGCACGTCGCCATGCGCACCTTTGGCGGCCTCGTTCCAGGCGCGCAGCTCGCCATCGAGCCGCTCCAGACGCACGCGCGCGCGCCGATAGATGCGATCCGGCCCGTCAAGCTCGCCGAGCACGGCGCTGCCGGCGTCCTCGATCCTCTGGTCATCGTTGGGCGCCATGCGCAGCAAGCCGCTGACGTAGATCGCGCCCCATTGAAAGCGCGTCGCCGGACCCTGTGATTCGCGATACGCCTCATCCAGCAATGTCAACGCCTCATCCTTGCGCCCCATTTTTTCGGCGATCTCCGCTAGATCGGCCTTGTAGTAATAAGGCGCGCTGGCGCGGGCAATCTCGTCGTGGGCGATCTTGTAGGCCGCCGGATAATCGCCGCTATCCTCCAAAATATTGAGCGCGGCGTTGACCAGTCCCGAGCGCACGAATGGATTCTGCTCGGCCGACAGTGCGGTATCGATGCGTCGCTGGGCGTCGGCCACGGCATCGCGTGGCAATGGGGCGTTCGCCTTGCCGAGACTCTTGAGCGCGCGCAGCTTGGCATCGATAAAGCCCAACTGATCGGCCAGCACGTAGCGCGGATCACTCGCGGCGGTGTCCATGGTGGCGACATAGCGTGCGCGCACCTGCTCCGGCAAGGCGCCGCCGCGCAGGCTCACTGCCTTGAAGAAACTATCGTCCAGCATGCCCAGTGCACCGGCGGCGCTGACCGCCAGTGCCGGCTGCGCCAGCAACGCATTCACCTGATCCTCGAGCTGGGCGAGCGAAACCTCGGATTGCACCGCGGCGTTGGCAGCGTAGAAGGCGGCGTAGATGGTGAGGTCGGCGCGTTCCAGCATTGCATCCGGCGGACATCCGGCTGCGGCCGCCATCAGCGCATTGGCGCGGCCGGCGTAACCTGCGGGCTCCAGCGTGTCGAGCTCCCATCCGTTGTAGGCCAGCCGCCGGCATTCATCGATGCTCAGCCTCGCGCCCGCCGCTGCGGCGCGCAGCAGGACATCGGCCGGTTGAATATTCTCCAGCGCCAGATCGAGCACCGCGGCGTACTGCGCCACATCGCGCCCGGCGCCAAGGCGGATGATTTCGTGGCGATCCGGGTCCAGCACGATCAGGGTGGGGTAACCCTGGATATGGAAACTCTCGCCCCATTTCTGCGCACCCGGATCGTCGCCGTCGAGGTATACGGGCAGGAACAACTTGCTCTTGGCGATGAAGTCCGGCCGCGAGAATACGGTGGACTTGAGGGTATGGCAGAACGGGCACCATTCCGCGCCCCAGTAGATCAGTACCGGTCGGCCCTCACGCTTGGCGACAATGAATGCCCCATCGAGGCTGCCGTCGAACCAGGCGATGTCGCGCGGCTCATTGGCATGCGAGGCGTGATTGGCCGGCGCCGGCGCCGGTTTGTGGCAGCTAACCAGCGTCAGCAGCAGCCCCAGACACAGCAGTGGGCGATACATGTTCCGAAGCCTCCACAACCAGCGCGTACGCGTCAAGGAAAAGGATAAAATGACGCCAACGTTCACCAGCCGTCGCGGCTGACAATACGGAGATCCCATGCAGCTGTACTACGCTCCCGGCGCCTGCTCCCTCGCCTCGCACATCGCCCTGCAGGAATCCGGCCTGCCCTACCGGACCATGCGCGTGAACCTGCGCGACAAGAAGACCAGCGACGGCCAGGATTTCAATACCGTCAACCCCAAGGGCTACGTGCCGGCACTCAAGCTGGACACCGGCGAGGTGCTCACGGAGGGATCGGTGCTGCTGGCCTATATCGGCGAGCTGCAGCCGACGCGGCAGCTGATCGCCGCCTCCGGCACTCTGGACAACTATCGCGTGCGCGAGTGGCTGGCGTTCATCGGCACTGAATTGCACAAAACCGTCGGTCCGCTGTTCAACCCGAAGACTCCCGAAGCCTCACGCGCCATGAGCCTCGAGGCCTTCAAGGGCCGGCTGCGCTATGTCGACGGCGTGCTGGCCGATCGCCAGTTCCTGGTGGGCGATCACTTCACGGTCGCTGATGCCTATCTGTTCACGATATTGAACTGGCACGGGCATCTGCACGTCGATCTGGGGGAATTTCCGCATATCAAGGCCTACTACGAGCGCATCAAGGCCCGGCCGGCGGTACAGACCGTGCTCAAGGCCGAGGCGGCGCCGGCCTAGCGCCGCGCTCCTTTACGGGGCGTGCGGGTCGCGCCGCGTGTCGGCACGGCGAGCAGCGGATTCTCCGGCCAGGCATGCTTGGGATAGCGGCCGCGCATGTCGCGGCGCACCTCGGCGTAGCTGCTGCGCCAGAAACCGGCGAGATCGCGGGTGATCTGCACCGGCCGTTGCGCCGGGGACAGCAGCTTGAAGGTCAGCGGCACTGCGCCGCCGCCGATGCGCGGGGTGGCCTCCAGACCGAACACCTCCTGCAGCCGCACCGCCACACACGGGGCGTTGTCATCCAGATAATCGATGCGGATGTGCGAACCGCTGGGTACTTTGAGTTCGCGCGGGGCCAGGGTCTCGAGCGCACGGCGCTGAGTGCCATCAAGACGCGCCCGCAGCGCCTCGGACAAGGGCAGGCGTTGCAGATGCTCGCGGCGCGTGATACCGCCGAGCCAGGGCGGCAGCCACTGCCCGAGAGCCGCGCCCAGGGTTTCATCATCGTTCGCGGGCCAGCCGGGCAGATCGCTGCGTCCCAGCGCCCGTACGAACTCCATGCGCGCCTGCAGAATTCGCGCCTCGGTATCCCACGGCAATGCCGCGATTCCCAGTTCGCGCACACCCTCGAGCATGGCGCTCACCGTCTGTGCACCATCGGGCGCCGCTCGCGTCTGCTCCTCCAGCACCAGGGTGTCGAACCGTCGCACGCGCCGCCACAGCACCGCGCCTTCGCGCGCTTCCCAGCCGAAGCTCTCCTCGGTCGTGATCTGTCCGGCAAACAGTTGTTCCAGCGCCTCGCGCGGCAATGGCGCGGCCAGATCGATGCGCGCTTCGCGATCGCGATCATCCAGCGCCGCGACGACGATGTATGGCGCCCGCGCCAGCGACGCGGCCTGAGCAAATGCCGCACCACGGCCGTTGGCCAGCAGGTAGCGCCCCTGTGAGCCTTCGCGTCGCTGGCCAATGCGATCGGGAAAAGCAATCGCCAGCAATGCGCCCACCGGCTCGGAGGTGTCGGCCGCCGCGGTCGTGTCAGCGGCTAGCCGCGGCACATTCGCGGCCAGCGCACTGGCGCTGCGTTGCATGCGCTCGAGCGTCCCGGGCTCGACGCCATCCCGGCCGCGCGCGCCGCGCAGCAGTTCCAGCCGCGAGCGCAGATCCGGATCGCCCTGACCAGCGCCGGTTCGCATCACATCGCGCTCGGAAAGCACGGCGGCCAGCTGCGCCGCCAGCGGCACTGCGCCCAGGCCACGCGCGGCCAGCAACATGGCCGCCAGACGCGGATGCACGGGCAGTCGCGACATGTCCTGGCCCAGCGCCGTCAGCCGGCCGCGCTCATCGAGCGCACCCAGTCGCAGCAGTAACTCACGCGCCTGTTGCAGCGCCGCCGCCGGCGGCGCATCCAGCCAGGCGAGCGCGGCCCCATCGACTCCCCAGCGCGCGAGTTCGAGCGCCACGGGCGCCAGATCGGCTTCGAGAATCTCCGGTGCGGTCACGGCGGCCAATGACGATTGCGCGCCCTCGCCCCACAGCCGGTAGCACTCTCCCGGCGCCACGCGTCCTGCGCGGCCGCAGCGCTGATCGCTGGCCGCGCGCGATATGCGTTCCAGTTCCAGACGGCTCATGCCGGTGACCGGATCAAAGTGCGAACGGCGCGCCAGTCCGCTGTCGATCACCGCGGTGACACCCGGAATCGTCAGGCTGGTCTCAGCGATGTTGGTTGCGAGTACCACTCGGCGCGTGCTCGCGGGGCCAGGGGCCAGCACCGCATCCTGTGCCGTGGCATTCATCTGCCCGTACAGCGTCAGCACTCGCACGCCGGCCGGCAGGGCAGCAGCCGCCAGCGCCGCTTCCGTGCGCCGGATCTCCGCGATGCCCGGCAGAAATGCCAGCACATCGCCTGAGGTTTCAGCGAGCGCACGCTGTGCGGCGCGCGCCATGGCCTGCGCCAACCCGTGCGCATCGCGCCCTGCGTCGATGCCGCCCGGCAGCAGCGGCAGGCCGCGTCCCAGATAGTGCACGCTTACCGGAAAAGCGCGCCCCGGCACCTGCACCATGGCGACGTCGCCAAGCAATTGCGCCACGCGCTTCCCCTCGAGCGTCGCCGACATCACCAGCAGGCGCAACGTGCCGCCGAGCTGACGCCGGGCATCCAGGCACAGCGCCAGCCCGAGATCCGCCTGCACGCTGCGTTCGTGGAATTCATCGAAGATGACGCAGCCCACGCCCTCGAGAGCCGGATCCTCCTGCAGCATCCGCGTGAGCACTCCTTCGGTCACCACTTCGATGCGCGTGGCGCGCGATACGCGGGTATCGAGGCGCATGCGATAACCAATGCTCTGTCCGACGCGCTCGCCGCGCAGTGCCGCCATGCGCGCGGCCACCGCGCGAGCCGCGAGCCGGCGCGGCTCGAGCATGAGGATTTTGCGGCCGGCAAGGAACGCCTCATCCAGCAGCGCCAGCGGCACGATAGTGCTCTTGCCCGCGCCAGTGGGGGCCTGCAACACCGCATCGCGATGCCGGGCGAATCCCGCGCGCAGCGCGATGGCCAGCGGATGCTCGCGCGCCGAGGCTGCGTTCGGGCTCACCGGCACTTCATTTCGCAAACAGCTCCTTCATGCCGCCGGAGATCAGCACCGAGATGTCGAGCAGTACCCGCGGCAATGCCAACCCTCCGGGCGAGGCCAGGTATTTGGATTCCCACACCGGGTTGAACTTGGCCTTGTAGCGGCGCAGCCCATCGAAATTGTAGAAGTGCTCGCCATAGCGAAACACGAAATTACCGACGCGGTGCCAGGCCGGCGCCAGCGGATGACGTTCCAGGCCGGCCAGCGGCGCCATGCCGAGGTTCAGCCAGCGATGGCCCTGCGCGCGTCCCCACAGCATGAGCTCGACGAACAGAAAGTCCATGGCTCCGCGCGGCGCGTCCGCGCCGAAGCGCATCAGGTCGACCGCAATTTCCGCGCCGTCGCCGGAAACCCACAGGCTGGCAAATGCCACCGGCTCGTCAGCGCAGCTCACCACGGCAACCGGAAAATGACTGATGTAGCCCTCATCAAAGGCGCCGACGGAAAAACTCTTCTCGGCTACCGCCTTGTCCTGCAGCCAGGCATCGGAGATGGCGCGCAACTTGGGCAGCAGTGGCGGCAACTGCGCCGGCGGCAGCACCTTGAAGGTCGCTCCGTCGCGCTCGGCACGCCGGCGTTGCGTACGCAGCTCCGCCCGGGCGCTGCCCTCGAGCGAGAAGTCCGTCAGCTGCACACGCGCTTCCTCGCCCAGTTTCATGATCGCCAGTCCCAGATCGATATACAGCGGCAGCTCCTCGGTGCTGACTTGATAGAACACGGTCCAGCCGCCGTGGCGATCCGAAAGCTCGCGAAAGCGCCAGACCAGTTCCTCCTGGCCCGAGGGGGTACCGACCGGATCGCCGAGCGCCACCCAACTGCGGCCATTGATCTGGTACATCAGGAATGCATCCGCGGCATTGCTGAACAGCAGGCGCTTGTCGCCGCTGAGGGCCGCATTCGCCAGCGCCTGCGAGCAACCACCGATCAGGGCACGGGCGCGCGCCAGGTCATCCCCCGAAGCCACTCCAGGCTCCGGCCGCGCCGGTCGCAGCAGATTGGTGGCCAGGAATGTGGCCGCCAGCACCACCACCACCAGCGAGGCCCGCAACATGCGCGGCGCATCGGCTTCAAAGGCAAAGGTCCACCACAGCGAATGTGAATAGTCGATGTGCCGATAGGCGAAAAAACCGATCCATACCGCCGTAACGATCACGATCGCCAGACTCACTATCCAGGCCGGTGTGAAGCGCTGCGCCATGATCTGCGCCGGGCGATAAAAGGCGCGTCGCCCCAGCCACAGCACCAGCAGCACCAGCCCCAGTACCGATGCCTGCTCGAATTCCAGCCCGCGCAGCAGGGCGGCGATCATGCCGGCCACCAGCAACCATTTCGTGACCTGATAGGCGGCCGCCAGACGCCGGAACAGTGCCCGCGCCAGGATCAGCAATGCCAGGCCGATCACACTCGATGCCAGGTGCGAGGCTTCCAGCACCACCAGTGGCAACACATGACGCAGCAGCGACAGGCGCCGGTCGATCGACGGCGTCGCGCCCGTCACCAGCAGCGAGAAACCGGCGACGAATACCAGGGCACCGCTGATCTGCGGGACGAGCGGTGAGATGTACGCCGCGGCCAGTTTCTCGATGCGCGCGAACGTGGTGTGCTGCGCGCGCATTTCCTGGCCACCGAACAGCACCGTCGCCACCAGCAGCGGCAGCAGGTAATACACCGCGCGCCAGGCGAGCAGCGATCCGATCAGCTGGTCGGCAGGCACGTCGGGCAACGCCAGCACCAGCAGCGATTCGAACACACCCAGACCGCCGGGAACGTGGCTGACCACCGCCGCGGTCATCGCCGTGGCGTAGGCGCCCGCGAATGCCAGCAGCGTCACCGGACTGCCTGCCGGCAGCAGCCACCACAGCACCAGCGCCGAGATGGCCAGGTCCACCACCGCCAGCACGATCTGCGGCAGTGCTACCGACGGCGCGGGCGCGCGCAGCGCCCAGCCGTTGAATTCGAATTCGTGCGGCCCCAGCAGCGACCACATCGCATACAGGCCCACCAGCGCCAGCAACAGCACACCGATGCCGAACACGATCGCATGATTGAGGTGCAGCGCGTGTACGCCGTGAATGGGTGCGACGATGAAGGACACTCCCGCCAGCACACCCAGGCCGATGGCGGTGGTCACGCCGCAAAATGCGGCCACAGTAGCCACATCCGCGGCGCTCAGGCCGGCGGTAGAATACAGCCGGTAACGCACCGCGCCGCCGGTGAAAGCGGCGATGCCGAAGTTATGGCCGAAGGCGTAGGCAATGAAGGAGGTGAACAAGGTGCGCCCGTACGGCACGGTCTTGCCCAGATAGCGCAAGGCCAGCACATCGTAGAAGCCGAGCAGGTAGTAGCTGGCCGCCGTGCACAGTATCGCTGCGCCGAGCGCACCGCGGGGAATCGCGCGCAGCGCCGCCAGTACGTTGGAAAAGCGAAATTGCGCCAGCTGGCGGTGCAGCCCGAAGGCCACGAACGCAAAGATCAGCAACGTGACTGCCGGCAGTAACCAGCGATGCCACAGCTCCCGCAGGTCCTGTCCGGCCTGCGCGCTATTCATGGCCTTGAGACCATAGCGCCAGCGCGCAGGCACACCAGCCGGCGATCAGTGCCAGGCCGCCAAGGGGCGTCAGAATACCCACGGCGCTGGGGACGCCGGCGACCAGCAGGTAGAGGCTGCCGCAAAAGCCCAGCACGCCCAAGAATACCAGCCAGCCCGCGGCCGACAGCAGGCGCGATGGCACGCGGTCGCACAGCAGGCCAATCGCCATCAGCCCGAGTGCATGAAAAAACTGATAGTGCACCCCGGTCTGCAACACCTCGTAACGTTCGGGGCTCAGGTGCGGCCTGAAGACGTGGACGCTCAGCGCGCCCATGAGCGTCGCGAGAGCAAGCAGCAGCGCTGCGAGCATACAGAAGCGTCGCGCCGCGGCCTGCATCGTTTCAGTGCTGATGGCGCGAAGACTTGCCGCGAACCGATGGCACGCGCGGCAGCCCGGTATGTTGCGTGCGAAACGTATTGCGCCGGCCCTCGCCCTGGGCGCCCGTGCCGGCCGGCTGATACGCGGGCAGCAACTGGTGACGGGCGTTGCCGATCAGATCGCTGCGTCCCATGCGTCGCAGCGCCTCGCGCAGCAACGGCCAATTGTTGGGATCGTGATAGCGCAAGAACGCCTTGTGCAGCCGTCGCACCCGCAGTCCCTTGGGAATAACGACTTCTTCGCTCGTGCGCGTCACGCGCTTGAGCGGATTCTTGCCGCTGTGATACATGGCGGTGGCGCTGGCCATTGGCGAGGGCAAAAACGCCTGCACCTGATCGGCGCGAAAACCATTTTGCTTGAGCCACAGGGCCAGTTCCAGCATGTCCTGATCGCTGGTGCCGGGGTGCGCGGCGATGAAATAGGGAATCAGATACTGCTTCTTGCCGGCCTGCGCGGAGTAGCGATCAAACAGCTCCTTGAAGCGGTAGTAGGCCCCCATCCCGGGCTTCATCATCTTCGACAACGGACCCTCGCGCGAATGTTCGGGGGCAATCTTCAGATAGCCACCGACATGATGCTGAGCCAGTTCGCGCACATACGCCGGGGATTCGGCCGCGAGGTCATAGCGCACGCCTGAGGCGATCAGGATTTTTTTGATCCCCGGCAGCGCTCGGGCCTTCTGATACAGCTGGATCAGCGGCGCATGATCGGTGTCGAGATTCGGGCATATGGCCGGATAGACGCACGACGGGCGGCGGCAGGCGCTCTCAATCTCGCGACTCTTGCACGCCAGCCGATACATATTCGCTGTCGGGCCGCCCAGATCGGAGATCACGCCGGTGAAGCCCGGCACGTGATCACGGATCTTCTCGATCTCCCCGAGCACCGAGCGTTCCGAGCGGCTCTGAATGATGCGTCCTTCATGCTCGGTGATGGAGCAGAAGGTGCAGCCGCCGAAACAGCCGCGCTGAATCGAGACCGAGAAGCGGATCATCTTGTAGGCGGGGATGTTGGCATCGCCGTAGCGCGGGTGCGGGCGGCGCTGATACGGCAGATCGTAGATCCAGTCCATCTCATCGCCGCTCAGCGGAATTGGCGGCGGATTAAGCCATACCTGCTGCGCTCCATGACGCTGCACCAGAGCACGCGCGTTACCCGGATTGGACTCCTGATGCAGGATGCGCGAGGCGTGGGCGTAGAGCACCGGATCATCCGCGACTTGCTCGCAGGCCGGCAGCCGAATCACGCTGCGCTCGCGATCAACGCTGCGCACGCGCCGCACGAAGCGCACGACTTGTGCGCCATCGGGCGCTGGCGCGGGTGCCGCACGTCCGCCGCTGTCGGCGCCGGGGCTCATGGCGTACGGGTCGGGCAGCGGACTGAGCGGACCGGGCGCATCCAGGTGGGTGGAATCGATCTCGATCCAGTCGCCGTCCGGCTGGCCATGCGCAAACGCCGTGCCGCGTATGTCGCGCAGCGATTCGATGGGCTCGCCGGCTTCCAGGCGTCGTGCGATTTCGCAGATCTGCCGCTCGCCATTACCATAGACCAGCAGGTCCGCCTTGGCATCCAGCAGAATCGAACGCCGCACCTTCTCCGACCAGTAATCAAAATGCGCGATACGGCGCAGCGAGGCTTCGATGCCGCCGATGACGATGGGCACCGAACGGTAGGCTTCGCGTGTCCGCTGCGCGTACACGATCACCGAACGATCCGGACGCTGCCCGCCCTGGCCGCCGGGGGTATAGGCGTCATCGCTGCGCACGCGCTTGTCGGCGGTGTAGCGATTGACCATCGAATCCATATTGCCGGCGGTGATACCGAAGAACAGCCGCGGGGCGCCCAGGGCGCGGAACGCCTCGGCGCTGTGCCAGTCGGGCTGGGCGATGATGCCCACGCGCAGGCCGTGCGCCTCGAGCACACGACCTATGATGGCCATGCCAAAGCTGGGATGATCCACGTAGGCATCGCCGGTGACGATGATGACATCGCACTGCTCCCAGCCGAGCGCCTGCATTTCCGCGCGCGAAGTCGGCAGAAACGGCACCGCGCTGGCGGCTGCGGCCATGGCCGGGCGCAAAGCGCCGGTGGCGGCACCTTTTGGGGGCTGCACGGTCGAAACGGGGCGTAAATCGGGAGCCGTTAGCATGGCCCTCCATTATAGACGCCGTGGGCAAGCCCCCGGCTTTTAATCGCCCCGCGCGCCCCCAGTTAATGCCTATCCAGAGGAGTCTTGCCGGTAAAATGGACCCGATCATGGGCCGCAATACGCATGACGCGATCGTCGTGCGTGGCGCGCGTCAGAACAACCTTCGCAACCTCGACCTCGATCTGCCGCTCAATGAGCTGGTGGTGGTTACGGGCGTGTC
Source organism: Steroidobacteraceae bacterium (assembly GCA_036496405.1). GTDB lineage: Bacteria > Pseudomonadota > Gammaproteobacteria > Steroidobacterales > Steroidobacteraceae > FEN-1191. Next base: position 16,025 of record DASXLF010000085.1, read on the forward strand.
CGGTTCGGGCAAGTCCTCGCTGGTATTCGACACGCTGTACGCCGAAGGCCAGCGCCGCTACGTGGAGACATTCTCACCGTACGCACGCCAGTTTCTCGACCGCATGGACAAGCCACAGGTCGATCGCATCGAGCACATACCCCCGGCCATAGCCATCGATCAGGTCAATCCGGTACGGACCTCGCGCTCCACCGTGGGCACGATGACCGAGCTCAATGACCATCTGAAATTACTGTACGCGCGCGCCGCGCAGCTGTACTGCCGCGGATGCGGCTGCGCCGTGCGCCGCGATAACGCTCAGAGCATCGCCGAGGCGCTTCCGGCGGCGCTGAACGCCCTGCCGCAGGCGTTGTTGCTGATCTGCTTTCCGGTGCCGGTCCCGCCCAGCATGAAGCTGCCGGAATTGCGTGCCGAATTGGAGAAGCTGGGTTATGTCCGCATCCATCGGCAGGAAGCGCAGCTCCTCACCGTGATCCAGGATCGGCTGCGGCTCGACGCCAGTGATCGCAGCCGGCTGATCGAAGCACTGGAGGCGGCGCTGCGCGCCGGCCACGGCCGTGTCAGCGTGCATGCGCTCGATCCGCAGGGCCAGGAACAACTGCTGCTGCGCTACTCGAGCGACCTGCATTGTGCCCAGTGCGACCTGCACTACCAGGATGCCACGCAGGGACTGTTTTCCTTCAATTCGCCACTGGGAGCATGCGATACCTGCCGCGGCTTTGGTCGGGTGATTGGCATCGACTATGGCCTGGTGATTCCCGATACCGGCAAGACCCTGGCCGGTGGCGCAGTGCGGCCCTGGCAAACGCCTTCTTATAAGGAATGCCAGGATGACCTGCTCCGCTTTGCAAAGAAGCGCGGTATTCCGGTCGATGTGCCTTGGCGTGAGTTGTCGCAGTCCTACCGACAGTGGGTGATCGACGGCGAAGGGCCGTGGACCAAGAAGATCTGGTACGGCG
>DASXLF010000086.1:0-7848 GCA_036496405.1 Steroidobacteraceae bacterium
GCTGATGCTGCGGGCGCTGCTGCTGCTGGAGTTGGAACTGTTGCTGTTGCTGTTGCCGCTGTTCGTGCTGCTGCTGCAGTTCCCGATCGCGTCGTTGAAACACGTTTGGGCCCATCGCCTGTGGCGAGGCCTGAAATTGCGGTGCGCGCTCCGGGAGTGCCGAAGCACTGGCGGCCGGCATGGGCCGCACCACCGGCGTGTCCTGCGCGCGCAGATGCTGTAATTGCCCCGCGTCCAACGGGCTGCCGCCATTGGCCCGGATGGCCGACTGTTGCACCTCGAAGCGCGGCGCGGCCGGCGGTGGCTGACGTCGCGTCATGACGGGTCGGCCAAGGATGGCGGCGGGCGGGCGGCTGACGTGCCCGAGGGCCACCGGGCCGAGCACGCTCTCGCGGCCGGGAATGATGGTCGGCGTGCGCGCACTCAAAGTCGCCGCAGCAAATTGCGGCGGCGCAGAGATGGTATGCCGTGCCACCGGCTGACCGGCTGAAAAATTGACCTGCGGAACGACCGTCAAGGCACTGGGTACGACGCGGTTCGCGTATCGATACGGCCGGCCGGGGTTGCGCGAGACGTTGATGACGTCGGCGGCATTGAGGCCGTTGGTATTGCTGGTATTCACGTTCTGTAGATAGCGCGGGCTGACACGATAGGCCGGCACATAGACCTCACCGGGTGCAAGCGGTAGCCAGCCCACGGCGGCGCCGCCACCCAGGGATACCGCCGAGCCACCGACCCAGGCCACCAGAGCCGGGGCATAAATGGCGTGGCGATGCGGCGGTGCTGGAATCCAGCCCCAACGCCGACCGAAATGACCCCAGCGCCCATAGTGAAACGGCGCAAACCCCCAGGGCGCATCATCGACCCAGCTCCAACCCCAGGGTGCCACCCAGACCCAGTGACCGGCGCTGTAGGGCGCCCAGTCCGCGGAAACCTGCGCCGGAAACCAGACGTTGCCGTAGTCCGGTTCCGTCTGCCATTGACCGTTGTCATTAAGGTCCTCGTAGCCGACCACATCAGTCGACACGTATTGCGCGGCTGCCTGTTGTTGATCGGCCCAGCGCACCTGGCGTTGCTGGCACCAGCGATCAAAATCGTCCGGGGGTCCAACATGGGTGACCGCGTAGGAGCCGTTGTCGCTGTACAGGCCGTGCTGGCCGGTGACCAGGGTCATGGGTTGCTGGTCGCCGCTGGCGACCCGGGCCTGTCCACTGCGAATGTCGACACTGGTGTTGCCGTTGCTGTCGATGCTGAGGCGGTATTTACCGGCACGCAGCAGCAACACCGCGGCATTGGGAGCATCGATCTCGAAGGCTTCGTCGGCGTCGAGGGCGTTGACATCGACGTCCACGGCCCCGGCACTGACTCGCAGCTGCACGCCCTGATCGCTCAGATCGAGCAGCGCCACGCTGCTGTTCTCATCCAGGCGCACGACCGCCGAGCCCAGGTCGGCTTCGGCGTGCGATCCGCTGTCGCTCCACAGCGCATCGCCGGCGGTCAACGGCTGATTCAGCGGCGCCGCGTTCCAGTCCTCGACACCGGCCGGCTGCAGCGACACCGAACCCTCAAGGTAGCTCAGACGCGCGGCGCGACTGGGAGGATCGCTGTCGGGCTGGCCTGGATCGGCTTCCTGCCCCAACGTCGGCGCCGCTGCCCACGCGGCTACGCCGGTGGCGACCAGGGCAATGATCAGCCTGCCGAGCGCATTCATGCCGCTAGCCTGGTATCGCGGCCATGAACCGGCGCTGAACCTACAGTGTGGGTGAGTCGTCATGCATCATGGCCCGACGTACCAGTTTGATGGGTGGAAAACCCTGCTGCATGAAATCGTCGTGAAAGCGCTGCAGGTTGAAGGCTGCGCCTTCGCGCGCCTGCAGATCGGCGCGCAGCTTCATTATCTGCAGCTTGCCCAGGGTGTAGTAGAGATAGGTCGGATCCGAGCTACCACGCTTGGTCTCGACCTCGCCCACCTCGCGTGATTGATAGCCCTCGCTGACAAAGAAATCGATGGCCTGCGCCATGCTCATCTGCCCGGTGTGCATGCGGATGCCGACGACGAAGCGCGCATCGCGCAGCAGCGCATCCTGCAGCTGCGCCAGGCGCAGCCAATGCGCCTGGCGCTGATCGGCAGCCCCGGCATCCGCACCGGGCTGACCATAGCCCTCATCGAGCATCATCTGTTCGCAATAATGCGCCCAGCCTTCGGAGTTGGAATTGGCACCCACCAGCCTTCGAACCCGATCGTCGATGCGCTGCATCCACAGGAACTGTACGTAGTGGCCCGGATAGGCTTCGTGCACGGCGATATTGCTGATTAGCGGAAAGTTGTCGTCGGCCATGAAGCCTTCGGTGTGCTGCTTGTCCCAGCTCGGGTCGGGCAGGGTGACGTTGAAGTAGGCCTCGTGCGCTACTGTCTCGTAGGGACCCGGCGTGTCCATGGAGGCAAAGGTAGTCGCGCGCATGAACGGCGGAGTTTCCCGCACGGCGGGCCGCACGTCCGACGGAATCGTGATGATGTGGTGTTGCGTGATGAAGGTGACCAGCCCGTCAAGGTCGGCGCGGAAGGCAGCGAGCAATGCGTGCGGATCCGGATGGTCGGCCGCCAGTTCGGCGAGCACCTGCGCCGCGCTCTTATCCGGTTCGAGCTCGTAGGCCACACGGCCGAACTGCTCCTGATTGCGCCTGAGGTCTGCCATGCCAATCTCGAGCAGCTGGTCCAGGGGCGTGTCGACCATCTCGTCATACAGCAACTTGGCGCGGAAGGTTTTGGCCCCGATGCGAAAATCCCCGTGTGAGCGCGGCAGCACCTGCCGCTGCAGCCAGCGCTGGTAATCCCTGAGCGCCGCAATGGTCCTGCCGTTGACAGAGTTGAAGTGTGCGCGCAAGGCCGGTTCACCGACGCCGGAGAAGGCGGCGGGCACGTCGGTCTGAAAAAAACTGATGTCATCCGGCAACTGCTCGATCGCGATTCTGGTGTAGACCTCGGGCGGATTGCGCAGGTTGGCATGCGCCGCCTGCAGCGCCGCCGGCATCAGCTGTTCACGTTCGATCAGATGCCGCAGCCGTTCCTCGGGTGGAGCGAAATTTCGCTCCATGATCGCGTACGCACCTTCGGTGATGCCGGACGAATAGCTATCGGGGTCCTTCTGCCAGGGCTTGATGGTCTCCAGCGTCAACAGGCTGCTGCGTATGCTCGAGATCAGCAGCTCACGATCCCCTTGTGAGTGCTCGGACAGCGCAGCGACCGGCGCGGCCTCGAACCGCCGCTGCCAGGCTCGCAACGCATGAATCTCGCGCTCGACGCCTGCGCGGCTGTAATCCTCGATCTGTCCGTCGTAGCGATGGATGCCGACTGTGGTCGCAGCCGTGGGGTTGGCCGGGAAATAATAGTGATCAAAATAGTCGTCCGCGAGCGCCGCCAGTGCCGCATCGCCCGACCCCTGCGGCTGGTCGACGGCCCAGGCGCAATTCACGAAGCCGGCGGGCAGACACAACAGAGCGCAGGCGCTGAGCACCGGGAGCGTAGTCACCGTGGATTTCATCGCTGCAACCCTGGCGCATTCATTCGCGCAATGCCGTGAGTACAGCGGCCGTCTCGGGACGAACGCCGCGCCACAGAAGGAAGGACTCCGCTGCCTGCTCCACCAGCATGCCGACGCCGGTGGCGCACTGTGCTACCCCGCACTCGCGCGCCCAGCGCGTAAAACACGTACCGCCGTGGGCATACGCCAGGTCGTAGCAGAACGCCGCTGCGGCCAGAACCGCCGGTGATAGCGGCGGCAGTTGCTCATGCAGACTGGCGGCAGTGGCGTTGATGATCAGGTCAAAGCGCTGTGACTCGAGCTGCGCAAATTCGCTGGCTTGCACCGGCCCGTAGGTTGCGAATGCCGCCGCAAGTTTTTGCGCTCGCTCGGGCGAACGATTGGCGATCACGAGCAGCGCGGGCTTCAGCGCCAGCAACGGCGCCAGTAACCCGCGCGCGGCGCCGCCGGCGCCCAACAGCAACAGCCGTCGTTCGCCTACAGCAACCCGCAGGTTGTGCGTCAGATCGCGCACGAAGCCGATGCCATCGGTATTGTCCCCATGCAGGCGGCCATCACTTTCGCGAATGATGGTGTTGACGGCTGTGGCGATGCGCGCCCGCTCGCTCAGGCTGTCGAGCAGTTCGACCACCTTGAGCTTGTGTGGCACGGTAACGTTGAGTCCGCGTCCTGCCTGAGCAATGAACTCACGCAGGCGCACGGCCAGATCCCCGGGCGCCGCATCGATGGCTGTATAGACCAGATGTTGGCCGGTCTGCTGTGCAAACCGGGCGTGAATCCAGGGCGAGCGGCTGTGAGCAATCGGATGCCCGATCACCGCATAGCGGTCAGGCGTCGTGGACATTGTCCTGACCCGTCAGCGTGCGTGCGGAGCTGCCACCGCGCGCACTGCGATCGAGCACACGCTGCAATTCCTGCTGCCACGATTCGGCGCGCGCCTGGAATTGATACGGAGGATTGATCAGCAGCAGACCCGAGCCATTGAGCCCAACGCGCGAATCGCGCGGATACAGCCACAGCTCCAGGCTCAAGCTCGGCACCGTTACCTGTCGCTCGACCCGCGCCAGCCACGGCACCAGCGTGCGTTCGTCCTTGATCGGATACCACTGCGCGACCACGGCATTGGGGAGTTGCTGCAATATCAGTTGGATCGCCTGCAGTGATTGCTCCAGCTCGGCGGCGGCATTCTCATACGGTGGGTCGATCAGCACCAGACAGCGCCGCTCCTTCGGCGGCAACACCGCGCGCAGTTGCTGGTAGCCGTCGCCGCATTCCACGCGCATGCGGCGCAGACCGCCGAGTGAACGCTCGAGCGCGCGGCATTCGGCCGGCAGGATTTCGCAGGCCAGGCCGCGATCCTGAGGGCGCAGCAGCTGCGCCGCCAGCCACGGCGAGCCGGGGTAGGCCTGGGGACTGCCAAGCGTGCTTCGCAGCGCGGCGACCTGCGTGCAATAATTTTGCAGTTCTTCGCTTTGCAATTGCGCCGCGACGGCCATCAGCGCCGTGACACCAAAGCGGGCCTCGGCGCCCTGATGGCTGTCCGGGCTGGCCAGATCGTAGCGGCCGGCGCCAGCGTGCGTGTCGAGGTAGAACAGGCCCTTGTCCTTGCGCTGCAGCGCCCGCAGCAGCGCGCACACCGCCACATGCTTATGCACATCGGCGAAATTTCCAGCGTGAAAGCTGTGGCGATATTTCATCGAGCTTGGAACCGGCCCGCGGTGCAGAACTTCAGGCCGCGCCCGCCGCCTTCTTTGCTCCGGGTCGCGAGCGTCCGCTGCCGCGTGCGGCTTTGGCGAGCTTGGATGCGGCCTTGGGACGCGGCTTGGATTTCGACTTGGCGGCAGTTTGTTTGCGCGGACGATGGGCCGTGGCATGGCTCTGGGCCGTGACCCGTTTGACCTTGAGAGGCGTGGACAGCTTCGCGGCCAGCGCCGTGGCGTTGTCCGCAGTGGTGGCGGTCTTGACGGTCTTGGCGCCATTGGTCGCCTTCTTGCTGCCGAAGCGGCCACGTCCGCGCATGGGCCGAACCGGCGCCGCTTCCAGCAGGGCGCGGCACTCCTCGAGCGTCAAGGTCTTGGGATCGCGGCCCTTGGGAACACGCGCGTTCTTTTCCTTGTTGGTGATATAGGGTCCGTAGCGACCGTTGAGCACCTGGATACCGTCGGCCGTGAAATCCTGGATGATGCGGTTGGCGTCCGCCTCCTTCTTGGCACGGATACATTCCAGTGCTGTCTCGAGCGTGACCGTGTAAGGATCATCCTTGAGCGAGACGTATTTGCTGCCGTACTTGATGTAGGGGCCGAAGCGCCCGACGCTGGCGGTGACTGGCTCGGCGTCGGCGGTGGTACCCAGGGTGCGCGGCAACTGGAACAGGTACAGCGCCTGATCCAGCGTGATGGAATCCATTTTCTGACCCGGACGCAGGCCCGCGAATTTCGGCTTTTCCTCGTCGTCCTTGGTGCCGATCTGTACGAACGGCCCGAAGCGCCCCATGCGCACACTCATCGGCTTGCCGCTGACCGGGTGTTGCCCGAGGTCACGCGCCTGCGCGACCTGCTCGCGTGAGACGTTTTTCTCCACGTCTTCGACCTGATCGATGAACGGTTTCCAGAATTTGGTCAGCGGCGTGGTCCACGGCTCCTCGCCGCGCGAGACCGCGTCGAGTTCATCCTCCATCCCGGCGGTGAAGCCATAATCGACGTAGCGATGGAAGTGATCGGTCAGAAACCGGCAGACGATCTTGCCGATGTCGGTGGCGGTGAAGCGGCGATTTTCGATCTCGGCGTATTCGCGATCGCGCAAGGTCGAGATGATCGAGGCGTAGGTGGAAGGACGGCCGATGCCGTACTCTTCGAGCGTCTTGACCAGCGAAGCTTCGGTGAATCGTGGCGGCGGTTCGGTGAAATGCTGCTGCGGCGTCACCTGCTTGAGCGTCACGGTATCGCCCTCGTTCAGAGGCGGCAGCACATGATCGCTGTCGTCGGCGGTGGCGTCATCGAGATCTTCCTGGTACACGGCGATGTATCCAGGCGTAACCAGGGTCGAGCCGTTGGCGCGCAGCAAGTGACGTTCCGGACCCTCAGGGCCGGCCAGCATGTCCACCGCCACGGTATCGAAGACCGCGTGCGCCATCTGGCAGGCCACCGCGCGCTTCCATATCAATGCGTAGAGCTTGAACTGATCAGGGTCGAGGTAGCGCTCGATGTCGCCCGGAATGATCGCCGCCGACGTCGGGCGAATGGCCTCGTGCGCCTCCTGGGCGTTCTTCGATTTGGTCTTGTAGGTGCGCACTTCCTCGGCCACCGCCTGCGGCCCATACACGCGCGCAATCACTTCGCGGATTTCATTGACCGCGTCTGCCGCGAGCGATAACGAATCGGTGCGCATGTAGGTAATCAGGCCGACACTGCCCTCGCCGATGTCGATGCCCTCATAAAGCTGCTGCGCGAGGCGCATGGTGCGCTGGGCCGAAAATCCGAGCTTGCGCGAGGCTTCCTGCTGCAGGGTCGAGGTGGTGAACGGCGGCGCGGGATTGCGTCGACGCTGTTTGCGATCGACCGTGATCACGCGCAACTTGCCGGCCGGGCCGGCGGCGGCAGTCAGCGTGCGTTGCGCGCCGCGGGCACTGCTTTCATCCTGAAAGCTGAACTGTTCCACCTTGCCGCCGCGGAACTCCGTCAGCTTCAGCGGAAAAGTCTGCTGCGAATGCTCGCCGAGGGAATCGATGCTCCAGTACTCCTGCGGCATGAAGGCGGCGATCTCCTCCTCGCGCTCGCAGATCATGCGCAGAGCGGGGCTCTGCACGCGGCCGGCCGAAAGGCCGCGCCGGACTTTCTTCCACAGCAAGGGCGAGAGATTGAAGCCCACCAGGTAATCGAGAGCCCGTCGCGCCTGCTGTGCGTTCACCAGATCCAGTGACAGCTCGCGCGGCGCCGCGACCGCGGCACGAATGGCATTTTTCGTGATCTCGTGAAACACCACGCGGTGCACTTTTTTCTTGCGCAGTTCGCCGCGCTCTCTGAGGATCTCGGACAGATGCCAGGCGATGGCTTCGCCCTCGCGATCCGGGTCGGTCGCCAGATACAGCGCCTCGGCCTTACCCAGTGCCTTGGAAATGGCGGCGAGATGGCGCTCGTTGCGCTCGATGAGCTGATACTTCATCGCAAAGCCGTCGTCCGGATCGACGGCGCCTTCCTTCGGCACCAGATCGCGGACGTGGCCGTAGGAGGCGAGGACTTCAAAACCCTTGCCCAGATACTTCTTGATCGTGCGCGCCTTGGCGGGCGACTCGACGATAACCAGGTTG
>DASXLF010000087.1:0-9422 GCA_036496405.1 Steroidobacteraceae bacterium
GTGGCCAGCTTCGGCGCCAGATGTCGAAAGATGGCCTCAGCCGTGGGCGAGCGGCAGATGTTGCCCATGCAAACGAACAGTACGCGCATTGCCCGCGAGGATTATCTCACGCTGTAGCCACGCCCCGAAAGACAGGCAGTCTGCGCCCGCAGGTTATCTCCCGTGGAGCTGCCTGCGCCGGCGCCTGCCTGTGATGTGGCCCAGTCGCGGCACTGCTGTTTGTCGCGCGCCTGCTGCTCGGCGCTCTGGCCGTTCTTGGGATAGGCGAACAGCTGCTCGCTGCCCGGCGTCAGAGCAGAGCGGTTGGCAATCTGCGCCGGTGGGGTGACGGCCTGATAAGCGCCCGCGGTCGGGTTCCACAGGTAATAGTAGTCATCAGCATAATAGTAAGGCACACCGTCCCACCACACGGTGGAGTAGTAGAACGGCAGCGTCGCGAGGAACAGGCCGTAGCCGGGCCAGCCCCACCAGCCGTAACCAAAGCCACCGCGAAAGCAAAATCCGCCGCGGAAGCCACCATGAAATCCGCCACGAAAGCCGCCGCCGCCGAAGCCGCCGCCGTGAAAGCCAAAGCCGCCGGCGTGTCCGACCGCAAAATGTCCCGCCGCGTGCGCCGGTTTGGGAGTCCACACGAGCATACCGGCAAGCAGAACCAGAGCCGGGGCTCTGAGGGCAAGCAGTACAGCGCGTGTGTTCATGGCGACCTCGCGGTCTTCGAAGAGTATCCGGGGGATGTTACGCGCATCAAGGTTAAAGCACGTGGATCGGCTGTGTAAACGTCTCGAAAGGCTGGCCGTTATGTCAGACGCCGACGGCAAATTTCAGGTGCCGGCCGGAGGCGCGTCCATGCCGCATAACAAATGCGGCCATCACTACACCGCCATCGCATACGAATAATCCGGCGCCGGGCAATCGAGTCAGCCCCGCGCCCGGGGCATCGGCGATATCCACTCGGAAGCGGCGGTCGGGAAGGTGAAAGGACAGCCGCAGTTGCGCGAACTGCAGCGGCGTGCGTCGCCTCGGAAAAATAGCCTTGAACACGGCCTCCTTGGCGACGAAGCACAGCTTGGCGTGGTCGACACCGAACTGCGCCAGCGCGCGCCGCTGGGGTCTTTCATCGGCTCGACAAACCGTCGCGGACAGATGTTGGGGCAGCGCGGAATCGTCTTCGAGATCGATGCCCACCGCATCGTACATTTGGGCGGGCGCCGTCACTGCCAGTGCCAGCGCGAGCTGCTCGCAGTGCGTGATCGAGCCGATGAAACCCGCGGGCCAGATCGGGTCGCGTTGCGGACGAGCGAGAATCGCGGCCGGCGCGCTGCCGATCTGCGCCAGCGCCTCGCGGGCGGCTGCGCGCCCGGCGCGGAATTCGTTGCGGCGTTTATGCACGGCCCTGGCGATGAGCCGCTCCTCGGCCGCGAATACGGCGGCGGGACGCCCAGTGATCAGTGTGGCCGCCAGTCCGGTATCGGGCGGCAACCTTGCGCGCAGGAATTGCAGCGGCGGGTCGATCGAAGCAGCGGCGCACCGCGCTCGTCGCGCGGCCGCCGCTTGCAGCATCAAAGTGCTATCAACGCTCCCAATGACCGGGAGCATAGTGCCAGTGTGGACCGCTGTGCACCCAGTTATCGGGCACCCAATGATAGCCGCGGCGCTCTCTGAGCCAGTGTCCGCGCACCCAAACGTGCGAGTGACGCCGCCATGCCCAATAGCCTGGCGCCCAGACATACCCGGCACGCGGCCCCGGAACCGTCTCCACCTGCGCCGCCGGCGGGGCGACGTCGATGTCGACGTTGACTCCGGCGGAAACGAACGCTGGCGCCGACATTGCGCCGGCCGACATCAACAGTGCGATGAGCAGTAATCGTTGCTTAGCCATCTTTACCGTACTCCTGTACGCAGACTGAGCGAATAATACAGGAACGGCCCGAGCGCCACCAAGCCGGCGCCGGGCGTAAGCTATGCACAATGATGCCCGCGTCAGACAGCGCCGATGCCGATCCCGAGGAGACCCGGGAGTGGCTGCAGGCGCTGGAGGCGGTGGTTCAGCGTTGCGGTAAAGCGCGCGGCGTGTTCTTGCTCACGCAACTGGAGGAACAGGCGCGTCAGCTCGATATCCTGACGCACGCGCTGCCGTATTCGTCCTACCGCAATACCATTTCTCTCGACCAGCAGGCGGTGCATCCCGGTGACGTGGCGCTGGAGGAGCGCATCACCGCGATTCTGCGCTGGAATGCACTGGCAATGGTGGTACGCGCGAACCTGGCGTATGGCGAGCTCGGTGGACATGTGGCCAGCTACGCTTCCGCGGCGGAGATTTTCGAAGTCGGATTCAATCATTTCTTCCGTGCCGATGACGGCGGCCGCGGCGGTGACCTGGTGTTTTTCCAGCCGCATTCGGCACCGGGGGTGTATGCGCGCGCCTATCTCGAAGGTCGCCTGAGCGAGGAACAGCTGGCGCATTTCCGCCAGGAAGTCGGCGGGCGCGGACTGTGCTCGTATCCGCATCCCTGGCTGATGCCGGAGTTCTGGCAGGTGCCCACCGGTTCCATGGGTATCGGGCCGATGACCGCCATTTATCAGGCGCGCTTCATGCGATACCTGGAGCAACGCGGTCTCAGCGCCACAGATAAGCGCCATGTCTGGGGCGTATTCGGCGATGGCGAGATGGATGAGCCGGAAGCCATCGGCGCCCTGACCTTGGCGGCGCGCGAACATCTGGACAATCTGACGTTCGTGATCAATTGCAACCTGCAGCGGCTGGATGGTCCGGTGCGCGGCAATGGACAGATCATCCAGGAGCTCGAGGCGCTGTTCACCGGCGCCGGCTGGAATGTCATCAAGGTGCTGTGGGGCTCGGACTGGGATCCGCTGTTCGCGCGCGATACGCACCATGCGCTGTTGCGGCGGTTTGCCGAAACCACCGACGGGCAGTACCAGACACTGGGCGCCAACGATGGCGCCTACAACCAGGCGCATTTCTTCCAGCTCGATCCGGAGCTGCGGGCGCTGGTGGCTCATATGTCGCTGGCCGACATCGACGCGCTCAAGCGCGGCGGTCATGACATGCGCAAGCTGTATGCGGCGTTCGCCGCGGCACGCGATCATCGCGGCCAACCCACGGTCATCCTCGCCAAGACCAAGAAGGGTTACGGCATGGGCGGCGCCGGCGAATCGCGCATGACCTCGCATCAGCAGAAGAAGCTCGACCTGGCGACACTGCGGGATTTGCGTGATCGCTTCGCGCTGCCGCTGAGCGATGCGGAGGTCGAAGCGCTCGCCTTTATCAAACCCGACGAGGACAGTGCCGAGATGCGCTATCTGCACGCCCGTCGCGCGCAGCTCGGGGGCTACCTGCCGACGCGGCGCGCCGACGCCCCGGCGGTCAAGATGCCGGCGCTGGCCAGCTACGCCGGGTTCGCACTGCGCGCCGATGGCAAGCCCATGTCGACCACCATGGCCGCAGTTCGCCTGTTCAGTAACCTGCTCAAGGACAAGGCGGTGGGACCGCGCGTGGTGCCGATCGTGGCCGATGAGGCGCGCACCTTTGGCATGGCCGGCCTGTTCCGCCAGATCGGGATTTATTCGCCGGGCGGGCAGCTGTACGAGCCCGAGGATTCGGGCTCGCTGTTGTCCTATCGCGAAGCGCGCGACGGCCAGCTGCTCGAAGAGGGCATCACCGAGGCCGGTGCGCTCTCATCGTGGGTCGCGGCCGCCACCGCCTACAGCGTCCACGGACTGCGCATGCTGCCGTTCTATATTTTTTACTCGATGTTTGGTTTCCAGCGCGTAGGGGATTTGATCTGGGCCGCGGCCGACCAGCGTTCGCGCGGGTTTCTGATTGGGGCCACCTCCGGCAGGACCACGCTCGGCGGCGAGGGGCTGCAGCACCAGGACGGCTCGAGTCATGTCGTGGCCGCGACCGTTCCCAACTGCCGCGCCTACGATCCGGCATTTGCCGGCGAGCTGGCGGTGATTCTGGATCATGGCGCGCGCTCGATCATGCAGGGGTCCGACGACCTGTTCTATTACATCACCGTGACCAACGAGAACTATGCGCAGCCTTCCCTGCCGGCCGAGCTGGCGCCGCAGGTCCTACGCGGCATGTACAGTCACCTGCGCCTGCCGGCTGCGCAGCCGGTGGCCGCGGTACGCCTGCTGGGGTCGGGTGCGATACTGCGCGAGGTGATTGCCGCGGCGGAACAGCTCTCGGCGGACTGGAATATCTCCTGCGAAGTGTGGAGCGTCACGAGCTTCAGCGAGCTGGCGCGCGAGGCGGCGCAGGCCGCGCGCCACAACCGGCTGCATCCGCTGGAGACGCCGGTGATCTCGCACCTGGAGCAACAACTCGCCGGCGACACGCCGGTGGTGGCAGCGAGCGACTACGTGCGCGCCTATGCGCAACTGATCGCACCGTATCTGACGGCCAGCTTCACCGCGCTGGGTACGGACGGCTTTGGCCGCAGCGACACGCGCGCGGCCCTGCGACGCTTCTTCGAAGTTGATCGCGAGCACGTGGTACTCGCCGCGTTGCATGCGCTGGCCGGTCACGGCGATCTCGATCGTGCCGTGGTAGCCCGGGCGATCGAGCGTTACGGAATTGATGCTGAATTGGCCGCGCCCTGGACGCGCTGACCGCAATCAGTGCCGCGATGCTTTTTCCACCGCCTCGAACAGCCGATTCATGCCGAACGACACATCCTGGATGATGCCGTTGACGAAGAAAGTGGGCGTAGCGCGCACGCCGCTGTTGCGGCCACTGTCCATGTGCTCGCGAATGCGCTGCAAATAGATGTGATCGTCCAATTCCGCCCGGTAGCGCGCCATGTCGAGCTGCAGCCGCTCGGCGTAACTGCGCAGATTGGCGCCGGTGAGGTGCAGCTGGTTGTCGAACAGCAGGTCGTGCATGAGCCAGAATTTCCCCTGCGCGCCGGCGACTTCAGCCACTTCCGCGGCCGCCATCGCGTGCGGATGCGCTTGCTCGGCCGGGAAATTACGGAAGGCGAAGCGCACGCGGCTCGGGAACTTTTCCAGCAGCAGCTTGACCGCCGGCGCCGCCTGTTTGCAGTTGGGACACTCAAAATCGCCGTATTCGACCACGTCGACATGCGCGTGCGGGTCGCCCAGCAGGTGATCGGTGGCCGTGATCGGCGCCGTCAATTCGAAATGACCGTGAGCGCTCATGGGACAATTGTGCCATGAACCGCCGCGCGCTTTGCGGTCATCGATGCCAAGTGCTAGGTTTCGGATAACACCGGAGGAACCATGCCATCGACCTGCGGACATTTGAATGCCGTCAAGACATCCCATCCGCGATCGCGCACCCATGGTTGTGAGGAATGCCTGAAGATGGGCGATACCTGGGTGCACCTGCGGTTGTGCCGCACCTGCGGCCAAACCAATTGCTGCGATGACTCCAAGAATCGCCACGCGACCAAGCATTTTCACGCCACCCAGCATCCCATCATCACTTCGCTGGAGCCGGGCGAGACCTGGAGCTGGTGCTATGTCGATGAGCTGGTCATGGAGCTGACTTGAACAGCGCCGGCGACGAGCAGATCGTCGAAAGCGAGTTGCTGCAGCAACGCCGGGAGCAGATGTTCCCGAAGCTCAGCCCCTCGCAGATGGCGCGCATGCAGGCTCACGGCCAGCGCATCGACATGCAGGCCGGCCAGGTGCTGCTGCAGGCCGGCACCCGCCAGACCCAGGTGTACGTGGTGGTCTCGGGAAGCATCGAAGTCAGAACGCACGATCAGGCCAATGAGTTGCTCATATTCGTGCTCACGGCCGGGGATTTCAGCGGCGAGATGAGCGCACTGCGCCGCAGCGCGGGACTGGCGACACTGCGCGTTCGCGACAGCGGCGTCGCCATTGCCATCGATACCGAGCAGATCCGCTTGCTGGTGCAGACCGATGCCGAACTCAGCGAGCTGCTGATGCGGGCCTTTATCCTGCGGCGCGTGGCATTGATTTCCAGCGGCGGCGGCGAGATCACGCTGCTGGGCTCGCGACACTCCGCGGATTCGCTGCGGCTGCGGGAATTCCTGACGCGCAACAATCAACCCTTCCATTACACCGATATCGATGAGGATCCGGACGTGGGCGGCATGTTCGAACGCCTGCACGTCAGCGCCGGCGATATTCCGGTGGTCGTGTGCCGTGCCGCGAAGATATTCCGCAATCCGAGCAACCACGACCTGGCCGAATGCCTGGGCATGAATCCACAGGTGGATGACAACCGTGTGTACGACCTGCTGATCATCGGCGCCGGTCCGTCGGGGCTCGCAGCGGCGGTGTATGCCGCTTCCGAGGGGCTGCTGGTGCGCATCGTCGACACCACCGCGGCCGGCGGACAGGCCGGAACCAGCTCGCGCATCGAGAATTACCTGGGGTTTCCGACCGGAATTTCCGGCGGCGCGCTCGCCGGCCGCGCGCTGTCGCAGGCACAGAAATTTGGTGCCGCGCTCAGCGTCGCCGCCGAGGTGGTCAGTCTCGACTGCAGCCATCGGCCCTATAGCCTCACGCTGGCCGATGGCAAGACTTTGCGCGGCCGCGCGGTCCTGATTGCATCCGGTGCTCAGTATCGGACGCTGACGGTGGACAATCTGTCGCGATTTCTCGGCAACGGCGTCTACTACGCGGCCACACATCTGGAGTCGCAGCTGTGCAAGGGCGAGGAAATCGTGATCGTCGGCGGCGGCAATTCGGCCGGCCAGGCGGCGGTATTTCTGTCGCAGTCCTGCCGCCGCGTGCATCTGCTGGTGCGCGCGGCCGGACTGTCCGAAAGCATGTCGAATTACCTGATCCGCCGCATCGATCAGACGAGCAACATCACGCTGCACGCTCACACGCAGATCACCTCGGTCGAGGGCAGCGACCGGCTGCAAGCGCTCACCTGGCGCAGTAGCGTCGATGGCAAGAGTGAGCGGCAGGCGATCGGGCATGTGTTTGTGATGACGGGCGCCACGCCCAATACCGCCTGGCTGCAGAATTGCGTGGTGCTCGATGAAGACGGGTTCGTCAAGACCGGCACCGACCTGAATTCTCAGGACCTGGCGGCCAGCCGCTGGTCACTCGCGCGCGCGCCGCACGCCATGGAGACCAGCCTGCCGGCAGTGTTTGCCGCCGGCGATGTGCGTGCAACCAGCGTCAAGCGCATTGCCTCGGCGGTGGGCGAGGGCTCGATCTGCGTGCAGTACGTGCATCGCGCGCTGCAGGAACAGGCCACTGCGGCCTAAACGAGACCAACCATGAAATACCTGCACACCATGGTTCGAGCCGCCGATCTCAAGGCTTCCCTGGCGTTTTATTGCGACGCACTGGGCCTGCAGGAGGTCCATCGCATGACCAATGACAAGGGACGCTTCACCCTGGTGTATGTGGCCGCACCCGGCGATGGGCAGGCGCAGATTGAATTGACCTGGAACTGGGATCCGGAGAGTTATACCGGCGGCCGAAATTTCGGGCACGTCGCCTACGAGGTCGAGGACATCTACGCCACGTGCCAGCGCCTGATGCAGCACGGCGTCACGATCAGCCGGCCGCCGCGCGACGGCCACATGGCCTTCGTGCGCTCACCGGACCAGATTTCCATTGAATTGCTGCAGAAAGGCCCAAAGTTAGCGCCCAGGGAGCCGTGGTCGTCGATGCCGAACGTGGGTACGTGGTGACTGAAACCTTTGGCCCCCTGGCAGCGAATAACTCCCCG
This sequence comes from Steroidobacteraceae bacterium, assembly GCA_036496405.1. Taxonomy (GTDB): domain Bacteria; phylum Pseudomonadota; class Gammaproteobacteria; order Steroidobacterales; family Steroidobacteraceae; genus FEN-1191. The sequence continues at coordinate 7,709 of DASXLF010000087.1, forward strand.
AGGACAAGGAGACTTCGATGACAGCATCCCATCCAGTCATTGCCATTGCGCGCCGCGAACTGCTACTTCGAGGGCTGGCCGCGGCCGTCACCGGCGCGGTCGCGAGCCGCGTCGGATTCGCCTTGGCGCAATCCGCTGATGGCGAACAGGTGAAGATCGAGAATTTCTCGCCTTCCGGCAAGAGCCTTGGGGTAGTGACCGTCAACAAGGTGGTCAAAAGTGACGCCGACTGGCGTCATCAATTGTCCGCCGAGTCTTTTCAGGTCACGCGCCACGCCGGAACGGAAGCCGCATTCTCGGGCCGCTACGACAACAACCATGCCGACGGCCTGTACCGCTGCATATGCTGCGACACGGCGCTGTATGACTCCAGGACCAAGTTCGATTCCGGTACCGGCTGGCCCAGCTTCTGGCAGCCGATATCCGCGAAGAATGTCGTGAGCAGCGTCGATCGCAGCCTGTTCATGCAGCGCGATGCCATTTCCTGCCACCGCTGCGATGCCCACCTGGGCCACGTATTCAATGACGGCCCGAAGCCCACGGGCCTGCGCTATTGCATGAACTCGGTGGCGCTGAATTTTGTGGCACGGGGTGCAGCATGAATAATCGCACCACCTTCCGCATGCTCGCTGTACTGCTGCTCGCCGCGGCATGGGTGCCGTGGCACGCGCACGCCGCGGAACGCGCGGTGATGATTGCCACACCGGCCGTCGATGATCCCAAGGCCGCCGGGTCGGCGCAAACGCTGGTGCTCTCGGGCGGCTGCTTCTGGGGTGTGCAGGGCGTGTACGAACACGTGCGTGGGGTGCGGCGCGCGATCGCTGGCTATGCGGGTGGCGGCCTGAATACTGCTCACTACGATCAGGTCGGTACCGGCCGTACCGGGCACGCCGAATCGGTGCAGATCAGTTTCGATCCGGCGCAGATTTCCGTGGGAGAACTGCTGCAGATATTCTTTTCGGTGGTGCAGGACCCCACGCAGTTGAATGGCCAGGGACCGGATACCGGCCCGCAGTACCGCTCGGAAATCTGGTATGGCAATGCCACACAGAAGCAGATCGCCGAGGCCTACATCGCGCAGTTGGACCAGTCACATGTGTTCCGCAAGCCCATCGTCACCCGCGTCGATGCGCTGCCGGGATTCTTCCCCGCCGAGGGCTATCACCAGGATTTCCTGGTGCACAATCCCACCTATCCATACATTGTCTATAACGACCTGCCGAAAATAGAGAATCTCAAGCGGCTGTTTCCAGCTTATTATGTGCCGCAACCAACGCTGGTCAGCAATGTGATCTCACGGTAACCCGCGGCGGGCTACCGGGTTCATGTCGCGACTGGCTTTCAGGAGCGAGCATGATCAAAGTGAGCGTGATGTATCCGAACGGTCAGGGCCAGACTTTCGACATGGCCTACTATTTGAACAAGCACATTCCGATGGTCAAGCAGAAGCTGGGCGCGGCGCTAAAAAATGTAACTGTGGAGCAGGGCGTTGCCGGTGCGACACCGGGGGCCCCACCGACGTACCTGGCCCTCGGCAATCTGTACTTTGACACGGCGGAAGCGTTCCAGGCGGCGTTCGCCCCGCATGCCCCCGCCATCATGGGGGATGTTGCCAACTACACCAACACCCAGCCAGTGGTGCAGATCAGCGCCGTGAAACTCTAGGAGCTCAGCGCATGACTCTGGAACGACGCAGCGAACAGGTCTGCTTCGG
>DASXLF010000088.1:0-1938 GCA_036496405.1 Steroidobacteraceae bacterium
GCCAGCTCAAGCTGTTCCTGTTCCTCACCATCGCGCTCGGCGCGCTGTTCCTGTCGCTGCAGGCGTTCGAATACCACCACGCCTACACCGAGCTCGGGCTGACGCTGCACTCGGGCGTGTACGGCTCGACGTTCTTCATGCTGACGGGCTTCCACGGTCTGCACGTGACGATCGGCGCCATCATGCTGACGGTGGTGTGGCTGCGGGTGCTGCGCGGCCATTTCACCCCGGAGAAGCACTTCGCGTTCGAGGCGGTGGCCTGGTACTGGCACTTCGTCGACGTGGTGTGGTTGGGTCTGTTCGTCTTCGTGTACTGGCTCTAGGCGTCGTCAGCCTCACAGCCCGTGAGGCCTGATCAGCCCGAGTGACCAGGCCAGCATCAGCAGGATGAAGAGGCCGATCGACAGTCCGACGCGCAGGGCCAGGGAGCGGAACAGCTTGCGCGAGTCGCCCTGGGCGCGCGATAGATGGAACAGCGCCGAGCCAAGGCTCGCGACGATCGCCACCAGGACCAGGACGATCAAGACCTTGAGTGCCATCTGCACGCTGACCTCCGTTGCAGCCTGCACTGCCCGCGAATTATAGATCCTTAATACCCATGGCCATCGTGAGTTTCCCCATCGGCCGCCGCCGTTTCGCGCCTACCTGGGCGATGACGCTGCTGACGATCGCGCTGTGCGTGGTGTTCGTGCGCCTGGGCGAGTGGCAATGGCAGCGCGGCGTGCATCGGCAGGCCGAGTGGGATGCCTTCGCGCGCGGCGCCGATGCGCCCGTGCCGCTGGCTGCGCAGAGCCTGGCTTCATTGCCCCGATTCAAGCGCATCGCCGTCACCGGCAGCTGGGACGGCGCACACCAATTCCTGATCGACAACCAGTCGCACGGTGGTCTGCCCGGCTATGCGGTGCTGACGCCGCTGCGCCTCGCGGATGGTCGGGTACTGGTGGTGAATCGCGGCTGGGTGCCGTTCACCGGATCGCGCGCGCGTCTGCCGCAGATCGCGCTCCTTGCGGGCGCACCGGTCACGGTCACCGGTCGGCTGGACAATCTGCCCGTGGCCGGCCTGGCGCTGGGACATGCGGCCCCAATGGTCGGCGGATCGTGGCCCAAGCTCACCGGCTTTCCCACGCTGGCTGATCTGGCCACGGCCCTGCACGAAAGACTGGAACCGTGGACACTGCTGCTGGATCCGCGCAGCGGGGATGGTTATGTCAGGGACTGGCAGCCCCCGGGGCTTTCACCCCTGCGCCATTGGTCCTATGCCATTCAATGGTGGGGTTTCGCTGTGACGCTCACGATCATCTGGGGGATCATGAGCGCCCGGCGCCAGGAGCCGAGGAATTCATGAGTACCGTCATCGACCCGGAACTGCATCGCCGTAATTTCCGCACCGTCATTGCCTTGGGCGGCCTGTTCGCGCTGCCGCTGATACTCGCCTTCTGGCTGTACTACGGCCTGCACTGGCGGCCACAGGGCACGACCAATCATGGCGAACTGATCACACCGGCGCGCCCCTTGGCTGATGTGCCGCTGCCCGATGCCGCCGGTACGCTCCGGCGCGGCATATTTGCCGGCCACTGGAGCCTGGTCTATATCGGCGATGGCACCTGTGATGCGGATTGCCACACGACTTTGTTCTTCATGCGCCAGACACGCCTGTCCCTGGGCAAGGACATGACCCGCCTCGAGCGCGTGTTCCTCGCGCCGGCCCACTGCTGCGATCGCGGCTTCCTCGATGGCGAACATCCGGGGCTGCGCGTGTTCGATGCCTCATCGCCCGCTGCCCAATCGCTGCTCGCGCAATTTCCCGCCGCAGGGCGCGCCCGGATGCTGTACATCGTTGATCCGTTGGGAAACCTCATGATGCGCTACGATGCACACCTGCCGCCGAAGGGTCTGCTCGAGGACCTCCAGCGCCTGCTGCAGCTGTCTCATATTGGC
>DASXLF010000089.1:0-1649 GCA_036496405.1 Steroidobacteraceae bacterium
GACGTGTGCACGTCCGATGGGTTGTAGGCCAGTGCCTGGAACTTGCGCAGCAGGTCGTCAGGTCCGTTGAGCGAGCCCAGGCCGGTCAGCTGCGCGTCGTACGTCTTCTCCAGGCCGGCAGTGCCGAAGATCAGGCTGTTGTAGCCAACCACCGGGGCAGCAACGTCGTACGGATATTCGCGCTGACGCTGGTTGCCCGCAGCGTTGTCGGCAAGGACGGCGCCATTTGAGGCGTAAATGGTGCCGCGCGGAGCGTCTCGTGCCGCGGCAAGGACGATCGGGTTGGCCGGGTCTGCGGTGAGCGAGTGCGCCTGCATCACCTGCCAATAGAGCAAGCCGCCGCCGAGCGTGCCGTAGACCAGCGCGAGCGCGATCGAAAGGCGCAACAGGCTGCCGGCGATGCGCGGTGGTCCTTTGGCCGCAGGGGGCATCACGCGCGCGGGCCTGCCACGCGCATCGAGCCGGGGCCGGACGCGAAGTCGGACACGCAGGCGGCGTGGATCGAGTCGCGATTGAGGCTCTGGGGTTTGGTCGCTGCCGGTGTGGTCGGTCATGACAGGGCGGACTCCACGCGGCCGCCGAGCGCACGCGCTCGGCGGCCGAGCCGCTGCCTGACGCCGCGCTGCGCGCCCGGCACGGGCTGCTCGACGCCCCTGTCGCTGAGCGCAAGGAGAAGCCCGATGACCGCGCCGTTGACGAGCAGAGACGAGCCGCCGTAGCTGACAAGCGGCAGTGTGATGCCGGTCAGCGGCACGACTCTGAGATTGCCTCCCGCGATGATCGCGGCCTGGACGACGATGACCAGCGTTAGTCCCGTGGCAAGCAGCGAGCGGAAGTCGTCAACCGCGAATGCTGCGATGCGAAAGCCGCGCTCGGCAATGACCAGGTAGAGGCCCAGGAGCGCGAGCGCACCGAGCATGCCCAGCTCCTCTGAGATGCCGGCAAAGATGAAGTCCGTGTGGATCGCCGGAATTGACGGGATCGTCCCTACCTGGGGCAAGCCGGCGCCGATACCGGTGCCCAGAATTCCACCACGGCCGTAGGCATACAGCCCTCGGATGATCTGGTAGCCCGCGCCTTGCGCGTCCGCCCATGGGTTGAGCCAGATGTCGACGCGTTCCTGGACGCGCGGCACCAGCTCGTAAAGGACGAGGCTTCCGAGAAGGAACAGGCCCATGCCCAGGACGACGTACGAGATACGCCGCGTTGCGACGTAGACCAGCCCGAGAAAGACGAGGAAGTACAGCAACGCGGCGCCCAGATCGCTCTGGATGATGACTATGGCGAGCGCGATGCCCAGCATTGCGAGCATCGGCAGCAGATACGGCAGTGGCGGCAAACGGACGGGTCCGAAGCGTGAGCTCGATTCGCTCAGTGCCCTTCTGTTCTCAGCCAGGTATCCGGCCAGGAACACGACGAGGATCACCTTGAGCAACTCCGAGGGCTGTCCGGAGATGGGCCCAATGCGCAGTGTCAGGCGAGCCCCACCAGTGACATCGCCAAAGATGAACACGAGCAGCAGCAGGAAGATGCCCGCCGCGGCCCACGTGTACTTGTAGCGGCGCAGCCAGCCGTCACTTCGAACCAGGAGTGCGATACCGGCAAGCAGCGAGAAACCCAGCAAGATCCAGAACAGCTGCAGCTGACCC
>DASXLF010000090.1:0-2711 GCA_036496405.1 Steroidobacteraceae bacterium
CTTCATCTCACCCTCCAGTGGCTAAAGGTCCGTCTCCAACTTCGGCTCCAACCGGCCGCCGCCCAGTGGTGGCGGATGCCGGCTAGATGATTCTCAGAATAGTTGTCGCCTCGATAGAACCAAGAACCCGGGGGCGGCGATGAAGGATGGAATTGGCTCGATACGGACAGGCATTCAAGGACAGAGCGGTGGCGAGGTTGCTGCCGCCGGAGAGCGCGGCGTTGGATCTGGTTGCGCGGGAAGTTGGTATTGGTGCGGGAACACTGGAGCGCTGGCGCGAGGATGTGCAGTCCAGGCCCGCCCGAGGGCGGGCCTGGACTGCGGGCGCGCGGCTTGAGGCGGTGATCACCACGGCGGCGATGAGCGAGGCGGGCAAGAGCGCGTGGTGCCGCGAGCATGGTGTGTACCCAGCGGAGTTGGACAAGTGGCGAGCGAGTTGCACCTCCGCGCTGGCCGAGCCCGAGGAAGCACGCGCCAGTCCGCAGGCGACAAGGCAAGACCGCAAGCGCATCAAGGAGCTCGAACGAGACCTGCTGCGCAAAGACCGCGCCCTCGCTGAGACGGCAGCGCTGCTGGTGCTGTCAAAAAAAGTCGCGGCGATCTTCAACAAAGGCGAGGACGAATGATCGGCCTCGAAGATCGCCAGGCCCTGGCCCGAGACATTCACACCGCACACATCGCAGGAGCGCGGCTGCAGCTTGCCTGCGAGATCGCGGGCATCGATCTGCGCACGCTGCAGCGCTGGAAGGCCCGTCAAGGCCTCGAAGACGGCGATGGCAGGCCGCAGGCCGTGCGTCCGCTGCCCAGCCATGCCCTGAGCGCTGCCGAGCGTGCGCAACTCCTGTGCGTGGCCAACGAGGCGCGCTTCGCGGCTGTGCCGCCGGCGCGCATCGTGCCCATGCTCGCCGATGAGGGCGTCTACCTGGCCAGCGAGTCCAGCTTCGCCCGCGTGCTGCGCGCCAATGGTCAGAGCCGCCATCGGGGGCGCGCCAAGGCGCCGCATGCGGTGCGCCCGCCCACCACGCACATCGCCACGGCGCCGCGCCAGGTGTGGTGCTGGGACATGACGTATCTGCCAGCGGTCGTGATGGGGCGTTGGTTCTACCTCTACCTGATCCTGGACTTGTACAGCCGCAAGATCGTGGGCTGGGAGGTGCACGACACGGACGACTCCGACCATGCCGCGCATCTGGTGCGCCGCACGGCGCTGGCCGAGAGCATCGCCACACGCACTGCCAAGCCGGTGCTGCACGGCGACAACGGCTCGACCCTGAAGGCAACGACCGTGCTGGCGATGCTCAACTGGTTGGGCGTAAAGCCGTCGTACTCGCGCCCCCGCGTGAGCGACGACAACGCCTACGCCGAGGCGCTGTTCCGCACCGCCAAGTACCGACCCGAGTTCCCCGCCAAGGGCTTCGCGGACCTCGAGCAGGCTCGCACCTGGGCGGCCGGCTTCGTGCGTTGGTACAACCATGACCATCGACACAGCGGCATTCGATACGTCAGCCCGGCTCAGCGCCACGCCGGTGAAGATCGCACGATCCTGGCCGCTCGGCACGAGCTCTACATGCGCGCTCGCGCGCTCAACCCGGCTCGTTGGTCTGGTCGCACTCGCAACTGGTCGCCAATCGGCGCCGTGACCCTCAACCCCGAACGCGATTCCATCGTTCAAACGCATTCGGGAGCATCAGATATACAGCCCCTGGCTGCATGAACGAAGCGACAACTACCTTGACGCGCGCCGGGTTTCAGCATCTAGACGATTGAAGCACATTGGCTCGATCGCGCCGGTGGCGCTGCAAAACAGCTGCCATTCGCCCGAGTTCCATTCTTTGGCCGACGGACGACATATCCATCAGACGCCCGCAACGCCTCCCAAGCCCGCCGAGGATCTGCGCTATTGCGCAATTTCACCCTCTTGCCACTCGGCAACGTCACATACTCGGGCATTTTCGTACGATATCGCGGTTGCCAATCGCTTACGCCTAGGGGCGAGCAAACCATGTGCCGCCCTGCGAAATTGCGGGAGACGCCATCCGCCAGAATCTGAGCTATCCGGCCTGCTGCGCTGGCGGCCATTCCGCTGACGCCGCTTTCTGTCGCCGCTGTGCGCGTCGCTCGATTCATAGGAACACGTACGGCCTGGTTCGACAATCAGAGCCTGATTGACCGTATACGATTTTGGCGAGCTATTCGACAGACCGTTAATCCGGCCGGCACTACAGCATGGTGATGAACATGGCGATTGTTGCTGCCGCCATAGCTGCGGTGGCCAGCCACCCGAAAACCTTCCAGCGAAGAGGCAACACGAGGTCGCTCATGATTTGGGGTCGGGACGCAGCGAGCATCACTGCAATCATGACGGGAACAGAGATCAGGGCATTGATCACTGCCGCCCAGTAGAGGGCCTTGATTGGGTTGAGGCTTGAGAGCCTGATTGCCAGGCCGACCGCCATTGCTGTTGCGAGAACGCCGTAGAACGGCTTGGCCTTGGCAAGCGGTCGACCCAAGCCCTTACGAACAACCCAACAAGCTGGCCGGTTCATGGATGGCGCGCTCTGACCTCTTGGATCAAGGGTTCCGGCAAAGCCAGTGCCTGGCACATGCCTTTCCCGCCGGCCAGCTGCTTCAACCCGTCGTTGGCCTTGTAGTGGGTCTTGCCGCGCTGTCGTCTTTCTCGGACAGATGAAACCTGAATTAGCTCCCTCGGC
>DASXLF010000091.1:0-1873 GCA_036496405.1 Steroidobacteraceae bacterium
GAGCCGGTGGTGCCGGCGATCAGCAGGTGCGGCATGCGAGCCAGGTCCGCTACCACCGCCAGACCACCGATGTCCTTGCCGAGCGCCAATGCCAGCGGCGAGGCCACGTCCTCGTAGGCGCGGGATCGGATGATCTCGCCCAGCGTCACGATCTCGCGCTTTTCGTTGGGAATCTCCAGCCCCATGACCGATTTGCCGGGAATCACCTCGACCACGCGCACGCTGATGGTGGACAGCGCGCGCGCCAGGTCCTTCGCCAGCGCGGTGATCTGGCTGGCCTTGACTCCCGGCGCCGGTCGCATCTCAAAGCGCGTGACCACCGGGCCCGGATGCACGGCGACCACATCGACGTCGACGCCGAAGTCCTTGAGCTTGAGCTCGACCAGCCGCGACATCGCCTCCAACGCTTCTGCCGAATACGACGGCTCGTGTGCGCCCGGATCGTCCAGCAGATCCAGCGGCGGCAGTTCGGTCGCCTGCGGCGGATCGAACAGCGGCACCTGGCGTTCCTTTTCGGCGCGCTCGCTCTTGGGTGAACTCGGTGCCGGCGCCTCGATACGCGGGGCCACGCGCGGCGCGACGCGTCTGTGCTCGGCCTGCAGCGCCTCCTTGCGCTCCAGCTTGGCCGAACGGCCGCTCTTCATCTCGCGTGCCGTAAACAGGCGCTCGCGCACCCAGTGCAAGCCGCCCCAGGTCCAAGCACCGACACGATCCATGACCGCTAACCAGGACACGCCGAAAGCCACCGCGGCACCAGCCAGCCACGCCGCCAGCAGCAGCAAGGTCGCGCCCAGCAGATTCAGGCCTGAGGCGAGCGCGCCGCCCGCGGCGCTGCCAACCACGCCACCGGCGCCTTGCGGCAAGGCCTTTGGATTCCAGTGCAGGGCCGCCAGCGAGCAACTCGCGGCCAGCACCAGCAGGAAACCAACGATGCGCACCGCGAGATTGAGTCGCGAACTGCGCCCGGTCCCGGCGGGCTTGCGCATCACGTGCCACGCGGCCACGCCGAGAATCACCGGCAGCAGGTAGGCGGGACGGCCAAACAGAAAAAACAATGCATCGGCAAACCAGGCCCCTATGGGGCCAATGCGATTGTGCACCGGCAAGCCCACGCCGGTGGAGGAAAAGCCTGGATCGCTCGGATCGAAACTCAGCAGCGCGACGCACAGCACCAGCGCCAGTATCGCCAGCGCGATCGCGCCGCTCTCGCGCAGGCCGCGCGCCACGGCGGGGGCGATTCGCAGGGATATTCGATTCTGGGCGGTGGATTCAGCCATGCATCCATGATAACGCGCCTCGCCCGAGGATATGGCTTGGCCTGCGCGTCCGGCTTACATACCATGGGTGATTACAGCGATGGAGATGACATGAGCGCGCCCACACACCGCCGTCTGATCATCGTCGGTTCGGGGCCGGCGGGCTATTCAGCCGCGGTTTATGCCGCGCGCGCCAACCTAAAGCCCATGCTGATCACCGGTCTGGAGCAGGGAGGTCAACTCATGACCACCACCGAGGTCGACAACTGGCCGGGCGACGTCGAAGGACTGCAAGGCCCGGGGCTCATGGAGCGCATGCGCCGGCACGCCGAGCGCTTTGCCACCGAGATCATCAGCGACCAGATTGAAAAGGCCGATCTGTCGGCGCGACCGTTCACGCTCAAGGGGGATCGGGCGCTTTACACCTGCGATGCGTTGATCATCGCCACCGGTGCCTCCGCGCGCTATCTGGGATTGCCATCGGAAGAGAAATTTCGCGGCCGCGGCGTCTCGGCCTGCGCCACCTGTGACGGCTTCTTCTTCCGCAATCATCGCGTGGCCGTGATCGGCGGCGGCAATACCGCGGTGGAGGAAGCACTGTATCTGTCCAACATGGC
>DASXLF010000092.1:0-1616 GCA_036496405.1 Steroidobacteraceae bacterium
ATTGCCATCACGGCGCAATTCCAGGCACATCGCCGCCAGGACATGCGCGACGCTACAGCAGCGCGAAACGCGAATCACCTCCAGTTCCCCCTCGCGCTCGACGCGTATCAGCGGCTGTTGATAAAAGTTGCTGGGGTCACCCAGCGTAACCTCGACGAAAACCACGGGGGTCGCCGGGTCGAGCCGATATTCGCGCTGAATCACGCGCTGACGCTCGGCGAGCGGAACGAGACCCGGCCGATGAGGCACTAGGACCGTGGGACCAGAGCGGCACAGCGCATCCCAGCGGCCGCGCGACGCGTCGACGTCGAACTCAAAGCCCTCGAATCGCAATTCCGTGCTGCGAATCCAGCGCGAGATGAACGAGCTGATGAGGATCGCGGCGACGAATGCCAACGCAATGGTCAGTCCGGAATGATTGATGACCACGGTCAACCCCGTCATCACCAAGAAGAATGCCGCGGCCCCAATCGACACGGCTCCCAATACGTTGCTCGGCCGGCCCCGCAGGGCGTCGCGCGCCAGCGAGATCGCGGCTGCCAGCGCCGCGCCCGAGAGCAGCACGAGCACGCTGGTGGCATAGGCCCATTGCTGCGACGCTGGGCTGGCTCGAAACACGACCGTCACCACCAGCACGATCACGTTAAGCAAGTGCACGATGACGTGGATCTTGCCGGCCCAGCTAACTTCCATTCCCAGCCGGTTGAGATAGTGCGGCAGCAGGCTTTGCAGACCCATGGTCACGCTGGCGCCGGCCAGGCACAGGATGGCGGCCGTCGACAAATCGACCAGATCTCCAAACCGCTCGCCGAACAACGGGTTGATCGCCGCGGCGCCCTGACCATCGGCCAGCGGAGAGCCGTGCGCCAGATAGGCGAGCGCCCGATGTTCGGCGGCTCCGTTGGGCGCCAGCGCGGCTTCCGGCACCAGCAACGTCGTGGCCACGACGGCCGAAACCAAATACAGCGACATCGCAGCGGCGGCGGCCAGCATCAACTTGCGCGCGCCGCGGACTCGCTGGCTGACTCCGTCGGCGGTCGCGGCGCCGTCGCGGATGCGTGGCACGACGGCCAGAATCATCTCGAAGCCGCTGAGTCCCAGCGCCATCTGCGGAAACGACCAGACTGCGATTCCCAGCGCGGCCCACTCCCAGCCCAGTGCCCCGGCGGTCACGTCATCGGCTGGCGGCGCGGCGAACACCATGCGGCCCCATTCGTCGATCAGCTCGCCATGGCGCGCCACGTACACCAGCGCGCTAACGATCACGACCGCCGACAGCGTTAGGTAACAGACCACCGCCGCGGCCGTGACCAGCAGGATCCGCCGGCCCAGCCCTCGCTTGAGCGCTTGCCAGGCGGCGAAAGAAACGATTGACAGCCCCAGCGTGATCGCCACCTGCGGGTCGGCCACCCGGCGGAGCAGATATTCCAGGGGCGACCACAGCGCATGGTTCTCGATCGGCAGCTCGTCCCACACGTCGGCCAAAAGGCGCTGCCCGTGCGGATTCTGAATCAAATGCACGGCCGCGTCGGCCAGCGACAAGCTGCGCGTGATCACGAAGTCGGCCGCGGCAAAGCCCAGCAGCGTGAGCACGACTGCTTTCCGCGCCAGCCCGG
>DASXLF010000093.1:0-1841 GCA_036496405.1 Steroidobacteraceae bacterium
TGCGCTCGGCGAGCTGCAGGTCGCACGCGTGCTGCATGACTTCATCAACCAGGAGGCGCTGCCTGGACTCAACCTCGCGACGGAGGCGTTCTGGCCTGGATTTGCGGCCTTGATTGCAGGGCTGGCCGGCCGCAATGCCCAGCTGCTGCAGCGGCGCGACCAGCTGCAGGCACAGATCGATGCCTGGCACCGGGCGCAGCCGGGTGCCGATTTCACTGCACGCGAGTACCGGCAATTCCTGGAACACATCGGCTATCTCAGCGCGCGCGGCGAGGATTTCCGTATCGACAACGGTGCGGTCGATCCCGAGATCGCGCTCCTGGCAGGCCCGCAGCTGGTGGTGCCGCTGGACAATGCCCGCTACGCGTTGAACGCCGCCAATGCCCGCTGGGGCAGTCTCTACGATGCGCTCTATGGCAGCGATGCCATCGCCGAGAGCGAGGGCGCGGCGCGCACCGCCGGCCATAACCCGGTCCGTGCGGGGAAAGTCATCGCCTTCGCGCGCGCCTTTCTGGATCAGCATTTTGCATTGAGCGCCGGCTCACATCAGGACGTGGTGGCCTATTCGGTCTCGGCCGCCGGGCTGGCGGCGACACTGGCCGACGGCCGCCGCACCAGCCTGCGTGACGGCGCCGCCTTCGTCGGTTTGCGCGGCTCGCTCGAGACGCCCAGCGCGCTACTGCTGGTGCACCATGGCTTGCATGTGGAGATTCAGATCGATCGCTATCACCCCATCGGCCGCACGGATCCGGCCGGCATTGCGGATGTGTTGCTGGAGTCCGCGATCAGCACCATCCAGGACTGCGAAGATTCGGTGGCGGCCGTGGACGCACAAGACAAGGTGGGCGTGTACCGCAATTGGCTGGGCCTGATGAAGGGGAGCTTGCGGGCGCACTTCGAGCGCGCGGGCCAGCCCATCGAACGCCGGCTCAACCGCGATCGTCACTACCGCAGCGCCGACGGAAAGGATGTGGTGCTGCACGGGCGCAGCCTGATGCTGGTGCGCAATGTCGGTCATCACATGATGAGCGAGGCCATCACCTGGCGTCGCCAGCCGGTGCCCGAGACGTTTATCGACGCCGTGGTCACCTCGTTGATCGCGCTACATGATCTTCAGTCCTCCGGCCCGGTGCGCAATTCGCGCTGCGGTTCGGTGTACATCGTCAAACCGAAAATGCACGGCCCGGAAGAGGTGGCGTTCGCCGATGAGCTCTTCGCCCAGGTCGAGGATCTGCTGGCCTTGCCGCGCTACACGCTGAAGATGGGCGTCATGGACGAGGAGCGGCGCACCAGCGTCAATCTCATGGCCTGCATCCGCGCCGCGCGCCATCGGGTGGTGTTCATCAACACCGGCTTTCTGGATCGCACCGGCGATGAGATTCATACCAGCATGGAAGCCGGGCCGGTGGTGCGCAAGGATGACTTGAGGAAGGCGCGCTGGCTGCAGGCCTACGAGCGCCAGAATGTGCGCATCGGCCTGCAATGCGGCCTTTCCGGCCACGCGCAGATCGGCAAGGGCATGTGGGCCATGCCGGATCGCATGGCCGCCATGCTGGCGGCCAAGATCGAGCATCCGCGCGCGGGCGCCACCACGGCCTGGGTCCCGTCACCGACGGCCGCGACCTTGCACGCCCTGCACTTCCATGCGGTCGATGTGTTCCAGGCGCAGCGCGCATTGGACCTCGGCGCGGGCGATGAGCTGGAGGAGATTCTGCAGCCGCCGCTGGCGCGCGAGACGAACTGGAGCGATGCGCAGATCGAGCAAGAGATCAACACCCATACCCAGAGCATCCTGGGTTATGTCGTGCGCTGGATCGAAGCCGGTATCGGCTGCTCCAAGG
>DASXLF010000094.1:0-1854 GCA_036496405.1 Steroidobacteraceae bacterium
CACGCCCTGCGCATGCAGCGTCCACGATCCGCTCTCAGGCGCATCCTCCGCGCGGCTGTAGATGCTGAGCCCACGGCCACCTCCGGCCGCGCCCGCCTCGAGCCCGTCCACCTGAACCTGAAGCCGGACCCCGCCTTTCGCCGGCAGCACCAGCGGCGACAGCAGCGTCAGCTGCGACACTTCGCTCAAACCAACCGCGCGCCCCGCCGCAAAGCCGAGCTCCAGCAGTCCGGTCCCGGGCAGCAGCACCGTCCCGAACACCGCATGGTCGCCGAGCCAGCCCGCTTCCGACAGCGACAGCCGGCCCGTCAACAGGAAGGCGTCGCTCTCCGCCAGCGGCGTCGCGGCACCCAGCAGCGGGTGCGCCGCCTCCGACAGACCCATCGTCGCCGCGTCTCCGCTCGGCTTCTCTGCCTCCAGCCAGTAACGCTGCCGCTGGAATGCATAGGTCGGAAGCGAGGCGACCGCCGTCTTCGCGCCAACGCCAACAGCCTTCGCCCAGTCAACACCAACGCCATCAACGTGCAGCGTGCCGAGCGCGGCCAGCAGCGCCTCGCTGCCATCGCGCCCGCGGCGTTGCGCGGCCACCACCTGCATCGGTGAGGCCTCCGACAGGCATCCCGCCGCAAGCCCAGTCAATATCCCGTCCGGGCCAAGCTCCAGGCTCGCACGCACGCCTTCCGTCTCCAGCACATGCACGCCGTCCAGGAACCGCACAGGCTTGCGCACCTGACGCACCCAGTACTCCGCGCTGCAAAGCTCCGCCTCGGTCGCAAGGCGTCCCGTCACGTTGCTCACGATCGGCAGCCGCGGCGTGCCGAAGGTGACTGACGACACCAACTGCCGGAACGCCTCCAACATCGGCTCCATGCGCTGCGAGTGGAACGCGTGGCTCACCTGCAGACGACTGATCCGGCGGCCCTGGCTCCTGAACTGTTCCGCCAGCGCCAGCACCGCTGCTTCATCGCCGGAGATCACCGTCGCGCGCGGCCCATTCAGCCCGGCAATCTCGACGCCGTCTCCGAGCAGCGGCAACACCTCCGCCTCACCCGCATCGATCGCCACCATGGCGCCGCCTTTTGGCAGCGCCTGCATCAGCCGGCCACGCGCAGCCACCACACGGCAGGCATCCTGCAGCGACCACACGCCGGAGACATGCGCCGCACTGAGTTCGCCGATGGAATGTCCCAGCAGAATGTCCGGCTCGACGCCCCAATGCTCCAGCTGACGGAACAGCGCCACCTCAACCGCAAACAAAGCGGGCTGCGCATAGGCCGTCTCGTCAAGCCTTGCTGCAGCCTCAGAGCCAGCTTCCGCAAACATCACGTCGCGCAGCGGCAGCTCCAGGAGCTCGTCAAAATAGCCGCAGGCCTCCTCGAACGCCGTGCGGAATGCCGCACATCTCTCGAGCAGCGCCCGGCCCATGCCGACCTGCTGCGCGCCCTGGCCCGTGAACAGGAACGCAAGCTTGCCGGGTTCGCCCCTCGCCTCGCCGATCGACACCGCCGCATGCGGGCGGCCCTCGGCCAGCGACCGCAGCGCCTCCACCGCCTCCGCCGCATCGCGCACTGATACCGCGGCCCGCGCGGCGAACTGCGTCCGGTGCAACGCTGCGGTGGCAACCACAGAACTGAAGTCGACGTCCGGATGAAGCGACAGCCATTCTCCGTACCGGCCCGCCTGCGCCCGCAGTGCCGCCTCGTCACGGCCCGACACCAGCAGCGGGATCAACGGCGATGACGCATCATCACCGACCGCCGCGCTCTGCACTTCAGGGCTGACAGCTTCAGAGCGCACCGGAGCCTCCTCCAGCACGATATGCGCGTTCGTCCCACTCAATCCAAACGCGCTAAC
>DASXLF010000095.1:0-2090 GCA_036496405.1 Steroidobacteraceae bacterium
GACCAGGCCATCAAGATCGATCCGAAATACGCCACGGCCTACGTCAACCGCGGCATCATTCATCGCAGGCTCGGCCGCGACGACGAGGCGCTGGCCGATTACACCACCGCGCTCAAGCTCGATCCACGCGACGGCTACGCCTACAACAACCGCGGCAACATCTGGTACAAGAAGCGCAATCTCGATCGTGCCTTCGCCGACTACGATCAGGCGATCAAGATCAACGGCTCGATCGCCACGCGCTATGGCAACCGCGGCAACATCTACCGCGAGCGCAACGATTTGACCCGCGCCAAGGCCGACTACGATCAGGCGCTGCGGCTTGATCCGAATTTCCCGGCGGCGCACGCCGGACTGGGCCTGATCTATCTCAAGCAAGGCCACGCCACCCGTGCGCGCGATGAATTCAATCGCGTCCTCGGTCTGCCGCCCAAATATGACAGCGGCGAATGGGCCAAGCGAACGGCGCGCGAGCAGATCGAAAAGCTCGACAGCACGAATTGATCAGGTCGGCGGCGGCTTCACCAAAAGCTGCGCGCTGATCAGCCCGATCAGCACCATGGCCACGCCTGCGATCGACAGCGTCGCCGCCGCCCCCCAATGGTCGAGCCCGATGCCGTAGAGCACCGGGCTGAGGCCGCCGCCGATGAAGAACGAGAAGGTGTGGAATGCGACCGCTGAGCTGCGCGCGGCGGGCGCAAACTCGGTGACAAAGACCTGGATGCTGGCGTGCAGCATATAGAAGCCGCAGCCCATAGCGGCAAAGGCCAGGGCCTGCACCGGCCACGACGGTGAGATTGCCAGCACGAACAGGCCCAGCCCGGCCAGTGCGCCGCCGGCGGTCATGATCTGCTTCTGGCCGAGAAAGCGCAGCAATTGGCGCACGCTCAGCGAGTAGAGCATGCCGCCGACCGCGAACGCCGCCACCACCAGTCCCGCGATCGAGGCGCGCGGTTCGCCGCCCGCCTTCAGCAGCACCGCGACGTACGGAAAGATGCCGAACAGCACCAGCGCTTCCAGCGCCACCGTCAGGTAGCAGATGCGCGCCGTGCGGATGGCAAAGATCGAGCGGTTGCGCTCAAGCACCGAGCGCACGTCGAGCGGTTGCCTTGTTCCGGGCGGCAGCCGCCGCAGCCCGAATTGGCCAAGCGCCAGCGCCATCACGCTGATGGCGCCGAGCACCACGAACACCACGCGCCAGTCGACCAGGTCGGCGACCACGCCGGCGGCAGCAGCCCCCAGCAGGTTGCCGGAAATGGTTGCGGTCAGCAGCCGGCCGATCATCACCTGGCGACGCGCGAGCGGCACCAGATCGGAAATCAGCGCCATGCCGACCGGGAAGCTGCCGCCGCAGGCGGCGCCGGCCAGCACCCGCAGCAGGAACAGCAGCCAGAAACTCGTTACGATCGCCGACAGGAAACATGAGATCGCCAGCAACAGCAGGCACGCGATCATCACCCGCGCCTTGCCGATGGCGTCGGCCACCGGCCCCAGCACCGGCTGCACGAAGCCATAGGCCGCAAAGCCTGCCGCGAGCAGAGCCGCAGTGGATGGCGCAACCGAAAAGTCGGCTGCGATCTGCGGCACCAGCGGGTCGATCGCGCGGACCGACAGTGCCGAGGCAAAGATCAGCAGGCAGACAAGGTTGATGGTCCGGTTCATGGCTGCCCGCTCATGACGGTCATGGACAACAGCGGCGCACGCATCGCAATGCCGATCTGCGCAATGCTCCTATCCGGTCCGCCCGGCCGGTCGCCGCAGCAGCCGCGCGCAGACGATGCCGACCCCGAGCACGACAAGCGCGCCGGCAAAGATGGTCGGTTCCAGCCCGCCATGGGCGAAGCCAAAGCCATAGATCACCGGGCCGACCGCTTGTCCGAGATAGAACGACGACGAATGCAGCGAGGCTGCCGCCCCGCGCGCGGTATGCGACAAATCGGTGACGTGGACCTGGATGCACGAGTGCAGCAGATAGAAGCCAAGACCGAAGGCGCCGAAGATTGCGACCTGCGTCTGCCAGGAAAAATGCAGCGCCACCAGCGCGAGGCTGCCGCCCGCGATCGCGCCGCCGATCAGCATCAGGCGGCGTT
>DASXLF010000096.1:0-8156 GCA_036496405.1 Steroidobacteraceae bacterium
CATCCGCGCCGAGATCCTTGGCCAGCGCGAGCCGGCGCGCCGTTGAGGCTACTTCAGCCGCCGCGCGCGCGGATCAGTCGTTCGAGTTCGGGCACGATCTGGAACAGATCGCCCACCAGACCGATGTCGGCCACCTCGAAGATCGGCGCTTCCGCATCCTTGTTGACCGCCACGATGGTGCGCGCGTCCTTGATGCCGGTGAGGTGCTGGATGGCGCCGGAGATGCCCAGCGCCATGTACAGCTCGGGCGCGATGATCTTGCCGGTCTGTCCCACCTGCAATTCGTTGGGCACGTAACCGGCATCCACGGCCGCGCGCGATGCGCCCACAGCGGCCCCGAGCGCGTCAGCCAGGGAGTAGAGCAGTTTAAAATTGTCGGCGCTGGCCAATGCACGTCCACCGGCAACCACGCGCCTGGCGGATTGCAGGTCCGGGCGACCGGGCGTTGCCTGGCTACGCGACACAAAGCGCGTATGCGTGGGCAGCGCGGCGCTGACTGTGGCGCGCTCGATGCTCGCCTGACCGCTAGTGGCCGCAGGCTGAAACGACGCGGTGCGCACGGTCGCCACCAAGACCGCGGCGTCCGGAGCCTCCACCGTCGCCAAGGCATTGCCCGCGTACACCGGCCGCACGAACCGATGCGCCGACTCCACCGTCATGACATCGCTGACCTGGCCCACACCCAGCAACGCGGCCACTCGTGGCATCAGATCCTTGCCGAACGTGGTCGAGGGTCCCAGCACATGGCTGTAGCCGTTTGCCAGCTGCGCGATCTGCGGCGCATAGACCGCGGCCAGCGGCTCCTGATTTTCCGGCCGCTCCACGGTCAGAACGCGTCGTACGCCCTTGAGCGCCGCGGCCTCCGCCGCCACCGGCGCCGCATCGCCGGCGAGCAGTAACACGTCGACGGCGCACTCCCCGAGCGCCAGGGCGCAAGTCACGCACTTGCCGGTGCTCTGGTTCAGACGGCCGTTGGCGTGCTCGCCGACGATCAGTACCTGGATCATTACAGAACACCGCGCTGCTTGAGCGCCGCGATCAGTTCCGGTGCGTCCCCGACCATGACGCCGCGCGTGCGCACCGCCGGCGGCGCAAACTTCATTACGCGCAGGTTCTGGCCTTCGAGCTCGACGCCCAACCCGGCCAGCGTCAGCACATCGAGTGGCTTCTTCTTGGCTTTCATGATGTCGGGCAGCTTGATGTAGCGCGGTTCGTTCAACCGCAGGTCCGTGGTTACCACCGCCGGTAAATCCACCTCGATGGTCTCCAACCCGGCATCGATCTCCCGGCTCACGCGGGCTAGGTTACCGTCCAGTTCAAGCTTCGAGGCAAAGGTGGCCTGCGGTCGATCCCACAGCGCCGCCAGCATCTGGCCGGTCTGACCGTTGTCGTCATCAATCGCCTGCTTGCCCAATATGACGAGCATGGGCTGATATTGCTGCGCCAGCTTCAGGAACACCCGTGCCACCGTCAGGGGCCGCAACGGCGCATCCACCTGCACCAGCAGCGCACGATCGGCGCCCATGGCGAGCGCATTGCGCAGCTGCTGCTGCGCCTCGGCAGGACCGATGCTGACCGCAATGACTTCATTGGCCAGTCCCCGTTCCCTGATGCGCAGCGCCTCTTCGAGCGCGATTTCATCGAACGGATTGGCGCTCATCTTGACGCCGTCGGTGACCACGCCGGAGCCGTCCGGTTTCACCCGCACACGCACGCTGTAGTCGATCACGCGCTTGATGCCCACCAGAATCGTGCTCATGCGACAAAGGATAGCCGATAATGCGGCCATGAGATTCTCCGGTATCCGCGCGTTCGTCAGCGGTGGCGCCTCGGGTCTGGGACGCGCGGTCGCGGCGCGCGTGATCGCGCAGGGCGGACAGGCGGTGCTGTTCGATCTCAATGCCGTGCAGGGCACTGCCGCGGCCGCCGAGCTGGGCGAGCGAGCGCACTTTGTGCCTGGCGATGTCAGCGACGAGACGGCGATTGAACGCTGCCTGGCGTTCGCCGGTGAGCGGCTGGGCGGCATCGATCTGGCGGTGACCTGTGCCGGCATCGGCAGCGGCGGCCGATTGATCGGCCGTTCCGGTCCGATGAGCGCGGAATTTTTCCGTCGCATGCTCGAGATCAATCTCGTGGGCACGCTGCTGTGCTGTCGGGGCGCGGCGCAACTCATGCAACGCAATGCCGCCGATGCGCAGGGTGAACGCGGCCTGATCGTGATGACCGCTTCGATCGCCGCGTTCGATGGACAGATCGGGCAAGTGGCCTACTCGGCCTCGAAGGGCGCTATCGTGGCGATGACGCTGCCGATGGCGCGCGAGCTGGCCAGCTCGGGAATTCGCGTGGTGACCATCGCACCGGGCATCTTTCATACACCGATGCTGGCCGCGCTGCCGGAAGCGGCGCAAACTTCATTGGGCCAGCAGGTGCCGTTTCCCCAACGGCTGGGGCGTCCGGAAGAATACGCCTCGCTGGTGGCGCATATCGCCGAGAACAGCATGCTCAATGGCGAGACAATCCGGCTGGACGGGGCACTGCGCATGTCGCCGCGCTGAGCGATGAATCGCATGTCCCGGCCAAGACAGATGTGGACGGTGCTGAAACACGCCGGACAGGCGTGGCTGGACGACAACGCAGCGAGCATGGGTGCGGCGCTGGCCTTCTACAGTGCGTTCTCGCTGGCGCCGCTGCTGATCATCGCCAGCGCCGTCGCCGGTCTGGTGTTCGGCGCCAGTTCGGCGCGCAGCGCCGTGGTCAGTCAGTTCCAGGATCTGATCGGCCCAATCGGTGCCGAGGCTGTGGAACGGTTGCTCAACGCCACGGCGAACATCGGCACCGGCGTGTTCGCCAGCGCAGTCGGCGTCACCCTGCTGCTGATCGGCGCCAGCTCGGTTGTCATAGAGCTGCAGAACGACCTCAACCGCATCTGGCGTGTGCCCAAACGTGACCGTTCCGGCTATTCGGCGCTACTGCGTGCGCGCCTGTTGGCCTTCGGCCTGATTTTGGGCTTTGGCTTCCTGCTGCTGGTGTCCCTGATCATCAACGTCGGCCTGTCGGCCATGGTGCAGCACTCGCAGCTGTTCACACAGCGGGCGGTGCTGCTGCACGCGCTGAACACACTGGTGTCGATCGCGGCCTATTCGGTGCTGTTCGCCATGCTGTTCAAATGGCTGCCGAATGTGCGGCTGGCATGGCGCGACGTCTGGCGGGGAGCCTTCGTCACCGCGGTGTTGTTCAGTCTCGGCCAGCTCGCGATCGGCTTCTACCTGGGCCGCAGCGCCACGACCTCTGCATATGCGGCCGCGGCCTCGCTGCTGGTGCTGCTGCTGTGGCTGTACTACGCCGCCCAGATCTTCCTGTTCGGAGCCGAATTTACCTGGGCCTATGCGCAGCATCGGCGGCAGCTGGCCGGCGGCTAGTTATTCAGCCGCGATTCATGCACCCCGCGTAGGATAGAGGCCTGTCCGTGGTACTCCGACGCCGCTTTAAGTAACTTCGACCCTCGACCGATCGCGTCAACACCGCCACAATTGCCCAGGGCCGGTCGTTCGCTGGTTGCGAACACCCTGGCCGCTGATTGCGGGCAGGGTTTTTTCGAACGACCGGAACGCTTTAAGGCTGAGGAATCAGGCGTGCATCCCCATCAATGGCTACTGCTCACGGTGACCATAGTCGCAGCGGTAGCCCAGCATTCCAGCGCCTCGCCGCCGCGCTCGCATCCCTCGCCACCGCCACCGGCGCCGGCCTTCGGCTTCGAAACCATCCAGCACCTGGCGCAGCAGCGCGCGGAACAGCCGTATCGGGATTCCAGCGACAAGCTGCCGGAGAGCCTCGCCAAGCTCAGCTACGACGACTATCGCGACATCCGCTTTCGGCCCGACAGCTCGCTATGGCGTGGTCAGTCGCTATTCGAGGTGGAATTCTTCCACCGCGGCTCGACTTATGACAAACGTGTGAATGTCAACGAGGTCACCGGTCAGGGTGTGGTCCCGGTACGCTACGACCCTTCGCAGTTCGATTACGGCAAGAACACGGGGTTACAGAAGAGCTTGCCGCCGGACCTGGGATTTGCCGGCTTGCGCGTGCATTACCCATTGCAGACTGCAGATTACAAGGACGAACTGATCGCCTTCCTGGGCGCTTCCTATTTCCGGGTACTCGGCCGGGACCAGAGCTACGGTGCTTCCGCGCGCGGCCTGGCGATCAATGTAGCCACCACGGAAGGCGAAGAATTCCCCTACTTCACCGATTTCTGGCTGGTTCGGCCGACGCCGACACAGCGCAACCTGACCATCTACGCATTGCTGGACAGCCCCAGCCTGGCGGGAGCCTATCGCTTCGAGATCCGTCCGGGCGCCACCACTGACGTTGAAGTGACGGCGACCCTGTATGCGCGCAAGGACGTGGACAAACTGGGTATCGCGCCGCTGACCTCCATGTACCTGTATGGCGAGGAGCATCGGCGCCAGTTTGACGACTATCGACCGGAGGTGCATGACAGCGATGGGCTGCAAATGCAAACCGGCGGTGGCGAGTGGCTATGGCGGCCGCTGGTCAACCCGAAGGCGCTGCGTGTCTCGAGCTTCTCCGATGAACATCCACGCGGCTTCGGCTTGAGCCAACGCGATCGGGATTTCGCGCACTATCAGGATGAAGAAGCCAGCTATCAGCGCCGCCCGAGCTATTGGATCGCCCCGCTGGGGGATTGGGGCAAGGGCAATATCGAACTGGTGGAAATTCCCACCGACGAGGAGATCCACGACAACATCGTCAGCTACTGGGTTCCGGCAACGCATCTGGCGCCTCACAAGCCGGTCAGCTTCATGTACCTGCTATCCGCGTACAGCGACTCACCCGTGCGGCCTCCCGGGGCGCGGGCGGTGGCCACCCGCACCGGCGCCATCCACGGCCGCTCCGATAATTCGCGGCGCGTGCTGATTGACTTTGCCGGTGGGGATCTCGATACACTGGGCTCGTCTCAGCCGGTGAAGGCGGAACTGAGTTCTCACAGCGGCGACATCGACACGGTTACCGTTCAGCGCCTGTCAGAGAACGGCAATTGGCGAGTGGCTTTTCGTCTGACCCCGAAAGGCAACCAGCCGCTGGATTTACGATGTTATTTGACTTTGTACGGCGAAGCCCTCACTGAGACCTGGACGTATCTATGGACACCCTGAACGCAACCGGCCGCAGCCAACGTTGGCTCCAGTACCAGGCGCTGTGGCGCCGGACCGCCTTTTTCGGCCTGACGTTCCTGACCGCCATCACCGGCGGCTTTCTCATGTTCGATATCCTGCGCGCCAATGGCATGGGGCCGCTGGAAGTCACCGGCCTGATCATGTTCGTGCTGCTGTTCATCTGGATCTCCGGCGCCTTCTGGACCGCCGTGGCCGGCTTCGTCGTGCGGCTGGTCGGTCATGATCCGGCCGCCCTGCATGCCGAAACCGATCCCCTGCGCCCGCTCAAGGGCCGCACCGCCGTGGTCACACCGATCTGCAATGAGGATACGGTGCGGGTATTCGCCGGTCTCGATGCCGTCTGGTCGTCGCTGGCCGCCCAGCCGCAGGCCACCAGCTTCGATTTCTTCATCCTGTCCGATACCCGCCGGCCCGAAATCGCAGCGCTGGAGGAAAAGGCTTGGCGCGCGATGGTGGCGCGGCGCGGCGCGGGCGGCCGCCTGTTCTATCGCCGGCGCACCGAAAACGTCGGCCGCAAGGCGGGAAACATCGCCGAATTCGTGCGCAACTGGGGCGGCGCCTACGACTATATGGTGGTTCTGGACGCCGACAGCGTCATGTCCGGGCAGTCGCTGGTGAGCTTGGCGCAAACCATGGACTCACACCCGGGGGTCGGCATCATCCAGGCACTGCCATTGCTCGCGGGTCGCGAAACCGTGTTCGCGCGGCTGCTGCAATTCGCGGTACGGCTCAACGGCCCGATGTTCGGCAGCGGCATCGCCTTCTGGCAACTCGGCGAGAGCAACTACTGGGGCCATAACGCGATCGTGCGCCTGAAACCGTTCGCTGATTATTGCTCGCTGCCGCGCCTGCGCGGCTCGCCTCCGTTCGGCGGCGAGATCATGAGCCACGATATCGTCGAGGCTGCACTCATGCGCCGTGCCGGCTACCGGATCTGGTTGATTCCGGACATCGACGGCAGCTGGGAAGAAGTGCCCACCAATGTGATCGATTTCGCCGCCCGTGACCGGCGTTGGGCGCAGGGCAATCTGCAGCATCTGGGCGTCATGCCCATGCGCGGCCTGCATTGGCTCAGCCGCATTCACATGCTCACCGGCATTTTGTCCTATGTGACCTCTCCCATGTGGCTGCTGGTGCTCATCCTGAGTTCCATCGTGACCAGCATCCAGGCCGTCACCGGCCACCAGTACTTTCAGCCGGGGGCGCATTCACTGTTTCCCTCCTGGCCGCAGTACCGCAATGGCGAGATCGCCGTGCTGCTGTCGATGACCGTGACCATATTGATGCTGCCCAAACTGCTCGGCGCCAGTCTGGCATTGCGCAGCCGCTCGCTGCGGGCGGCATTTGGCGGCGCCGGCAATCTGATGCGCGGCGTACTGTTCGAACAACTCATGAGCATGGTGCTCGCTCCGACCATGATGCTGTTCCACACCAGCTTCGTGTTGCGGGCGCTGCTCGGCCGCAGCGTCGGCTGGGATGCGCAGTCGCGCGGCGACCGCGGCATCAGCTGGCGCGAAGGCTTCATGCGCCACCAGTGGCATCTGTTGCTGGGCCTGGTCTGGGGCGGCGCGATCCTGGCGCTGGCGCCGAAGTTCATCTGGTGGATGATGCCGGTGCTGCTCGGGATGCTGGTTGCCGTCCCTTATACCGTACTCACCAGCCGCGCCAGCCTGGGCCGCGCGCTGCGCGCGCGTGGCTGGCTGTTGACTCCGGAAGAAACCGCGCCGCCGCCCGAGCTGGCGGCGGTAGCCGCGGCGCGCCCTGATGAGACCGCGCTGGCACCGGTGAGCGCACCGGCCACCGAGCTGTCGTTGCGCGTGCCGCAGCACTCGCCTCTGGCCATGGCATCGGAACAGGCAGTGCAGGTTCCGCTGGCGGCGACCCGCGCCGCCTGATAGTTCCCTCACCGCCGCCGTCACCGCCCCGACGGCCTTCACTATACTGCGCAGCCATGGGCCGAATATTTGAAGTCCGCAAGCACGCGATGTTTGCGCGCTGGAACCGCATGGCGAAGCAGTTCGCGCGCATTGCCAAAGACATCAACATGTCGGTCAAGGCCGGCGGCGCAGATCCGGCTTCCAACCCCACGCTTCGGCGTGTCATGCAGAACGCGCGCGCGGTCAACATGCCCAAGGACAAGGTGGAAGCGGCCATCAAGCGTGCCAGCGGCCGCGACGCCACCAACTATCACGAGGTGCTGTACGAAGGCTATGCCCCGCACGGCGTGGCGCTGCTGATCGAAACCGCGACCGACAACCCCACGCGCACGGTAGCGCATGTCCGCAACATCATCAGCAACAACGGCGGCAATCTCGGCACCACCGGCAGCGTCAGTTTTCAGTTCCAGAAGATGGGCGTTTTCAGGCTCGACCCTGCGGGCATCGACCAGGACGACTTGGAACTGGAAATGATCGACCATGGGCTCGAGGAAATGGGAGAGAGCAGCGGCGAGAAAGGCGAACCGCAACTGGTGCTGCGTTGTGCATTCGAGAATTTCGGCCGGCTGCAGGATGCGCTGGAGGCGCGGCGCATTGCGCCACTATCGGCCGAACACGAATATCTGTGCCGGGTGCCGGTGGAACTGCCGGAGCCGCAGGCCACCGAGGCGCTGGAACTCATCGACAAGCTCGAGCAGGAAGAGGACGTGCAGCGGGTGTTCCACTCGCTGGCCTGAAGCCGGCTATTTACGCCCCACCGAGAATTGAATCGCGCTGACGATGGCGCCGCACAGTCCGCCGACGATCAGCAGCGCCGACAGGGCCGCGGACAGCATGTCGCGCTGCGGCCCCACTCCCAGTCGGTTGGCCCAGGCGGCTCCGCCCAGTAGTGCCAGCAGCGCAAACAGCGCCTGAATCGCAATCTGTTTGCGGCTTGGCGGTGGCTTGGGAGAGTGCTTCGGTACCAGGTTGAAACTGAAGTCGCTCACGGCGCAATCCGGCGAAAGTTTGGCACGCGGCT
>DASXLF010000097.1:0-4748 GCA_036496405.1 Steroidobacteraceae bacterium
TGCGCCGCAGAATCTTGCCGACATTGGTCTTGGGCAACTGGTCGCGGAAATAAACCGCCTGCGGGCGTTTGTAGTTGGTCAGTGACTCGTGGCAGCAGTCCTTGACCGCCTGTTCGGTCAACGCCGGATCCTTGCGCACCACGAATACCGCCACCACTTCGCCCGAATGCTCATCGGCCTGCGCGACCGCCGCGACTTCCAGCACTCCCGGACAGCGCGCCACCACGTCCTCGACTTCGTTGGGAAATACCTTGAAGCCTGAGACGATGATCATGTCCTTCTTGCGGTCTTCGATGAACACGAAGCCGCGCTGATCGAAGCGGCCGATATCGCCGGTGCGCAGCCAGCCATCGGGCAGCATGACTTTTGCAGTCTCGTCGGGACGATTCCAGTAACCGCGCATGACCTGCGGACCGCGCAGGCAGATCTCTCCGACCTCACCAATCGCCAGCTCCCGGCCTTGCTCGTCACGAATGCTCAGATCAGTGGACGGCACCGGCAAGCCGATCGAGCCGCTGAAACCGGCATCGGCGCCGACCAGCGGTGTCACGCACCCCACGGGCGATGCTTCCGTGAGTCCCCAGCCCTGCGAGACCACGCAGCCGGTCATCTCCTTCCAGCGCGTGGCCACGGAACTCTGCAGCGCCATACCGCCCGCCACCGTTGCCATCAGGCGCGAGAAGTCGATATCGCTGAATCCCGGCGTATGCATGAGGGCGTTGAACAACGTATTGACGCCCATGAAGAACATGGGCCTGTGAGCCTGCAGGTCCTTGATGAATGCCGGGAAGTCGCGCGGATTGACGATCATCAGCCCGGTTCCGCCGACCGAGGCGAACAGCAGGCAATTACCGGTCAAAGAAAAAATGTGATACAGCGGCAACGCGCAGACAAATGTCGCCTGATCCACTGCCACCTGCTGAAACCAGGCGCGTGACTGCAGGATGTTGGCCACCATATTGCCGTGCGTGAGCATGGCTCCCTTGGCCACGCCGGTGGTGCCGCCGGTGTACTGCAGGAAGGCCAGGTCCTCGTGATCCAGGCTCACGGGCCGCAGCTTCAATGCGCGTCCCTCCTTAATCACCTGGCGGTAGCGGCGCGCCTGTGGAATGTGCCAGCGCGGAACTTTCTTGTGCACGTAGCGCAGCACCAGATTCACGAGCGCGCCCTTGGGCCACGACAATTCATCGCCCACGCCGGTGACGATGACCTGGCGCACGCTGGTTCCCGGCAGCGCCTTCTGCACCGTGACGGCAAAATTCTCCAGCACCAGTATCGCCGTGGCTCCCGAATCCTTGAGCTGGTGCGCCAGCTCGGTGACCGTGTAGAGCGGATTGGTATTCACCACCACCAGTCCGGCGCGCAAGGCACCGAACATGGCGATCGGGTACTGCAGCAGGTTGGGCAGCATGATGGCGATGCGATCGCCTTGCTTTAGTCCCAGGCCATGCTGCAGCCAGGCGCCGAAGGCACGCGAGCGACGCTCGATTTCGCGATAGCGGATGGCCGTGCCCATGCAATAGTAGGCAACGTTGTCGGCGTAGCGCTCACAGGCATCGTCGATCAATGCCTTGAGCGAGTCGAAGGCGAACACGTCGATCTCCGCCGGCACTCCGGGCGGATACTGCTTCAGCCAGAATTTGTCCATCGCTTCGGGCCCCCCAGCAACGGCAGCAGTTTGGGCCAGACGTTGTCCAGCAACAATGGCTCACCTTTCTCGTTGGGGTGCAGGCCGTCGTCCTGCATCAGGTCGGCGTGCAGAGCCACGTTTTCGAGCAGGAATGGCAGCAGCGGGCTGTGGTGGGCGGTGGCGAGTTCCTGGTACATGCTGCTGAAACCGGTGGTGTAACGCTCGCCGTAGTTGGGCGGCAGACGCACGCCCAGCAGCAGCACGGCGATGTGCTGGCTCTGGATCAGCGTCAGCATCTGGTCGAGATTAGCGCGCGTGCCGGCGAGCGGCAGGCCGCGCAGGCCGTCGTTGGCGCCGAGCTCGAGCAGCACGATGCGCGGTTTCCGCACCGCCAGCGCCCGCGGCAGGCGCGCCAGGCCGCCGTCGGTGGTCTCGCCGCTGACGCTGGCGTTCACCACACGGAATCCGTACCCTTCGTGCTCGATCTTCTGCGCCAGCAGGTTCACCCATCCCTGCTCCACGCGAATGCCATAGCCGGCACTGAGGCTGTCGCCGAACACCAGCACCACCGGCGCTGGCGCCGCGCTCGTCCCGACGGCCGCGGCGGCGGCTACCGGCGCAATGACCAGCCATGCCACCAGGATGCCAATGACGCGCGACATTGTTCTCGAAGCCAGAAATGTGACCAGGCAGGTTAGCAGTCCCGAAGGGCCCCTGACCATTGTGCGCGACATTTCCCTGACCGTGGCGGCGCGCGAATCGATAGCGATTGTCGGTGCCTCGGGTGCCGGCAAGTCGACACTGCTGGCCATGCTGGCGGGATTGGATCTGCCCACCTCCGGCCAAGTGTGGCTGGCGGGCAGCAACCTGTCGTTGCTGGATGAAGATCATCGCGCACGGCTGCGCGCGCAACGCGTGGGGTTCGTGTTCCAGTCGTTTCACCTGGTGCCCTCGTTGACCGCGGTGGAGAACGTCATGCTGCCGCTGGAACTTGCGGGCCGGGGCGATGCGCGCGCCGGGGCTGCCGACATGCTGGCGCGTGTCGGGTTGGGCGGTCGCCTGGGGCACTATCCGCGCCAGCTCTCCGGCGGCGAGCAGCAACGCGTGGCACTGGCGCGTGCTTCAGTGGGATCACCGGCAGTGCTGTTCGCCGATGAGCCCACCGGCAATCTCGATGCGGTCACCGGCGCGCGCATTGCGCAGCTGCTGTTCGAACTCAACACCGGATCGCAGACCACGCTGGTGCTGGTCACTCACGATCGTGCGCTGGCCGCGCGTTGCGGCCGCGTGCTGACCATGGAGGCCGGCGCCATGCAGCAGGGGAGCTGAGCTCGTGCATGCACTGACTTTGGCGGTGCGGGCCCTGCGGCGTGAATGGCGCTCGGGCGAGCTGGCGGTACTGTGGCTGTCATTGAGCATCGCGGTGGCGGCGCTGTGCGGCGTGGGTTTCCTGGTCGATCGCATCGGCCGCGCGGTCGCGGCGCAAGCCAGTGAAGTGCTGGCAGCGGATCTGCGCGTGGAATCCGACTCGCCGATCGCCGCCGGCGAACTGCCCGAGGCTGCATCGCTGGGACTTGCGAGCGCGCGCCTGACCAGCACGCTCTCGGCCATCTTCAACGGCGACACCAATCAGCTGGCCGATGTGCGCGCGGTCAGCGACGGCTATCCATTGCGCGGTCAGCTGACGATCGCCGAGCGTGCGTTTGCCGCCGGTGCACCCACCCGGCAGATCCCGGCGCCCGGGGAGGCGTGGCCGGATTCGCGTCTGGCCGCGGCGCTGGGAGCCACGATCGGCAGCCAGCTCAGCGTCGGCTCGCGCACTCTGCGCGTGACGCGAATTCTCATCTCGCGGCCGGACCAGAACTCCACCTTTGTCGAGTTCGCCGCCTCGCTGCTGATCAATGATGCGGATCTGCCATCGACCACGCTGATCCAGCCGGGAAGCCGCGTCAGGTACGCTTTGCTGCTGGCGGGCTCGAATGCGCAGCTCGAGGCGTTTCGTCGCTGGCACGCGGCGCAGGATTTCAGCAAGGAGCGCATCGCCGATCTCGCCGAGGCCAGTCCGCAGATCGGCGAGGCCAGCCGTCGCGCGGCGCGCTTCCTGTCATTGGCGAGCCTGGTGGCGGTGCTGCTATGCGCGGTGGCCATCGCCATGAGCGCGCGCAGCTATGTGCGCCGGCATCTGGACGTGGTGGCGCTGATGAAAACCCTGGGCGCCTCGCGTCGCCTGGTGCTGGCGGTGAATCTGTGGCAATTACTGCTGCTGGCACTGGTCGCGAGCGCCATCGGCGCCGGCGCCGGCTGGCTCACACAGCTATGGCTGGTGCGCGTGTTGCGAGGGCTGCTGCGCGGTGATCTACCGCCGGCCGGACCGTGGCCGGCGCTGGTGGGATTCATCATTGCGCTGGCCATGCTGGCCGGGTTTGCGCTGCCGCCGCTGTTGCAGCTCACCCAGGTGCCGGCGCTGCGCGTACTGCGGCGCGACCTGAGCCCGCCATCGGTGCGGCTGTGGAGCGCGGCGCTGCCGGTGGTGCTCGCCATCGCCGGCGTGGTGTACGCAGCGCTGGGCGATGCGCACCTCAGCGCCTGGTTCGTGCTCGGCCTGGGCGCGGCGGTGCTGGTGCTGGCGCTGGCCGGCGGCGGATTGATGAGTCTTGCGGCGCGCGTGCGCGGTAATGCCGGTGCCGCCTGGCGCTACGGTGTCGCCAATCTGGCGCGCCGGCGCGCTGAAGGCATCGCGCAGATCGTTGCCTTCGGCTTAGGTCTCATGCTGCTGCTATCCCTGGCCATACTGCGCAGCGACCTGGTCACCGACTGGCAGGCGAGCCTGCCGGCCGATGTGCCCAATTATTTCTTCGTCAATATTCCCTCAGCGCAGCGCCAGGATTTCCAGCAGGAATTGCGCGCCCAGGGCGCGCGACTGGAACGCATGCTGCCGATGATCCGCGGCCGGCTGGTGGCGATCAATGATCAGCCCATCGCCACACGGCACATCGCCGGGCGGCGCGCCGGCGCCGACGCGCGCGATGGTCGCCGCGGACGCGGCTCGCCCGAACGCGAGCAGAATCTCACCTGGTCGGGCGAACTCGGTGACGACAACCGCATCGTCGAGGGTCAA
>DASXLF010000098.1:0-1548 GCA_036496405.1 Steroidobacteraceae bacterium
GATTCCGCTGGACACGCGCGTGGTGGGTAAAATCACCACGAGGACCTTTCGCGCGGATGAAACGTTCTTATTTCGGAGAGTGCATTGCGGCAGAAACTGCGGCACCATTAGATAGCCTCAGATGTCACTGCAAATCGTGTGCGCATGATCGATCCGCTTTATGTCGCTTCGGGATTCGGCGTCGGCGTGCTTGTCGGGATGACAGGCGTGGGCGGCGGCTCGCTGATGACCCCGCTGCTGATTCTTCTGTTCGGCATTCACCCTTCGACCGCGGTCGGCACCGACCTGCGCTATGCGGCCGCCACCAAGACCGGCGGCAGCATCGTGCACGGCTGGTCGCGCAGCATTCATTGGCCGGCGGTGATCCGGCTTGCCTGCGGCAGCATTCCCGCCGCTGGGCTGACGCTGCTCGTGATGTGGCAACTCGGCCTGAGCGCGGCCTCGCAGCGCAGCCTGGTCAATCTCGTGCTGTGTTTCGCGCTGCTGCTCACCGCAACCGCGCTGATTTTCCGCCGGTCGATCATGGAGCGTTATCGCCGCAGGTTTGAGACCGTCGACGAGCGTACCACGACGATTGCGACCGTGATCGTCGGCATCGCGCTCGGTGTGCTGGTGTCGCTGTCGTCGGTCGGCGCCGGCGCGGTCGGCGTCACCGCGCTGCTGCTGCTCTATCCGCGGCTGCCGATGGCCAGGATCGTCGGCTCCGACATCGTGCACGCGGTTCCGTTGACCCTCGTCGCGGGCGCCGGCCACTGGGCGCTCGGTTCGGTCGACTGGCACCTGATGGGCGTGCTGCTGCTGGGTTCGCTGCCCGGCATCATCATCGGCAGCTGGAGCGCGGTGCGTGTGCCGGAAACGGTGCTGCGCGTGGCACTCGCTGCGGTGCTGATCGTGGTGGCCGGCAAGATCGGCTCCGAAGAGCTGCATCTGCAGATGCTGGTCGCGACGGCCGCGAGCACGGTGGGGCGGTGACCAAGCAACAATCTCGCTGTCATCGCCCGACTTGATCGGGCGATCCAGTATTCCAGAGACAGCAGAATTAGAGCCGAAGCGCCGCGGCGTACTGGATGCCCCGGTCAAGCCGGGGCATGACAGCGAATATGAGGCGCTGACGCTCCCCTACTCCGCGGTCCAGCCGCCATCGATCGAGAGATTCGCGCCGGTGATCTGTGCCGCGTCGTCGCTGCACAGGAACGAAGCGAGCGCCGCCACCTGCTCCGAGGTGACGAACTCCTTGGTCGGCTGTGCCGCCAGCAGCACGTCCTTGATGACCTGCTCCTTGGTCAGGTTGCGCGCTTTCATCGTCTCCGGAATCTGGTGCTCAACCAATGGAGTCCAGACGTAGCCGGGCGAGATGCAATTGCAGGTGATCTTGTGGGTCGCCACCTCCAGCGCCACGGTCTTGGTCAATCCGGCGATGCCGTGCTTGGCCGAGACATAGGCCGACTTGAAGGGCGAGGCGACCAGCGAATGCGCCGACGCCGTGTTGATGATGCGGCCCCAGCCGCGCTTCTTCATGCCGGGCACCGCGGCGCGGATGCCGTGGAA
>DASXLF010000099.1:0-1953 GCA_036496405.1 Steroidobacteraceae bacterium
CGAAAATCATCCTAAGCAGTCAAAGGACATTGAAATGAAGACCTCGAAAATCATCGCCGCAGCCGCCCTCACTCTCCTGGCCGCAGCCGGCGCCCAAGCAGAAACCTACGAAGGCGTGCATCCGCTCGTGTCGGCAAACAGCCGCGCAACGGTCCGCGCCGATGCTGTGACCGCAGCACACCAGGTCAACCCCTACGCCGACGGCGCCGAGTCGGGCGTCCCGGCGGTTGTAGTGAGCGCCAGCACCCGCGCTGCCGTGCGTAACCAGGGTGTTGCCGCTGCGCACAGCGCCGACCCGTATGCGGAAGGCGCCTCGGCCGGCGTGGCACCGATTCTGGCCAGCACCGTCAACCGCGATGCTGTGCGCGCCGAAGCGCGTGCTGCGGCGCGCGGCAACCCGCTCGCACTCTAATCCACGCGCCTTGGGCGCAAAACAAGAAGCCGGCCATGCGAAATGCATGGGCCGGCTTTTTTCTGCTTCGCTCAGAAGAGGCGAAAGACCAGTGGCATCAGCAGCGCCGCAAGCACCACCTGCATGCCCAGTGCGAGACCGGCGTAGGCGCCGGCATCCGCATTGACGTGCAGCGCCCTGGCCGCGCCGATGCCGTGCGCGGCGGTGCCCAGGCCGAAACCGCGCGCGGCATAGCCTTGACTGCTGGTGCTGATTCGCAGCGCGTCGAAGAGGTATTTGCCGGAGAGCGCGCCGATCATGCCGGTCAGCACTGCGAACACAGCCGAAAGTGCCGGAATACCGCCGATCTTTTCGGCGATCCCCATCGCAACGGGCGCCGTCACCGACTTGGGTGCGAGCGACAGCACCACGTCGTGCGGCAACCCCATCGCCCAACCCAATGCCACGGCAGAACCGCCAGCGGCCGCGCCGCCCAGCAGCGATGCGAGCACCAGCCGACCGAATCGCGCTCGCAACTCGGCGCGGCGCTGCCATAGTGGCCACGCGAGCGCGACCACGGCCGGCCCGAGCAGGAAGTGAATGAACTGCGCGCCGGCGAAGTAGGTCTGGTAGTCCACATGCGTGAGCAGCAGTCCGCTCGCCAGCACGATCACCGACCAGAGCACCGGATTGGCCCAGGGCGCCGCACCGAGCCGTGTGTACGCTGCATTCGCGAGCAGATACACGACCAGCGTCGCGGTGAGGCCGAAGAGCGGCGTGGCTGATAGATAAATCCAGAGTTCGACGAAACGCGGCATGTTCAGGCTTCCCTTACGCTTTTTGTTTGCGGTCTGGCCAGTAGAGCACCAGCGCCGTGACGGCCAGCCCGATCCACGTCGACAGCGCGATGATCACGAGCATCCGCCCGCCGAACTGGCTGAGCAGCGCGAGGTGCGTCATCACGCCCACGCCGACCGGAACGAAAAGCAGCGAAAGGTGACCGAGCAGAAATGTCGCGCATTCGGCCACCGGCTCGCGCACAACGGAAAAACGCAAGCCTACGAGCATCAGCATCATGCCGAGCACGGGCCCCGGAAGAGGCAAGGACAAGCCTCGCGAAAGAACCTCGCCGGCAGACTGGAGCACCAGCAGCCAGGCCATGCCGCGCAATCCGTTCATCTCAAAAGCGCGGAAGATCGGCGAACGGCTGCGGCTTGCTGCCGCGAAACACCTGCTTGCCGTATTCGGCGCAGCGCTGCAGCGTCGGAATCACCTTGCCGGGGTTCAAGAGACCCGCCGGGTCGAAGGCGCGCTTCACGCCGAACATCTGCTCGTTCTCGGCCGCCGTGAACTGCACGCACATGCTGTTGAGCTTCTCGACGCCGACGCCATGCTCGCCCGACACCGTGCCGCCCATCGCAACACTGGTCTCGAGGATATCGGCGCCGAACAACTCGCAGCGGTGAAGCTCGTCGGGATCATTCGCGTCGAACAGCACCAGCGGATGCAGGTTGCCATCGCCCGCGTGGAACACGTTGCAGCAGCGCAGGTTGTATTTCTTT
>DASXLF010000100.1:0-22914 GCA_036496405.1 Steroidobacteraceae bacterium
CCTGATGGGTTACTCGGTATTGCAGGCCGGCATGGTCACCGCGCCGCGCGGGGCCGGTACCCTGGTCGCCATGCTGTTCATCGGCCAGCTGGTGGGCCGCTTCGACGTTCGCCTGATCATCGGCGCTGGGTTCGTCCTGACGGCGATCTCGCTGTGGATGATGTCGCACTTCTCCATGCAACTGTCCATGGCTTCGGTGGTCTGGTCGGGGGCGATCCAGGGTCTGGGCACCGGTGTCGTCTATGTGCCGATGGCGGCGCTGACATTTGCCACTCTGCCGGCCGTGATGCGCAATGAGGGCACGGCGTTATTCAATCTGATACGCAACATTGGCAGCAGCATCGGCATCTCGGCCGTGCAGGGCTTGATGGTGCGCAACACCCAGGTGGTGCATGCCTCGCTCGCGGCACACATCACACCATTCGCCGTGGCGACGCACGCCGTGGGATCGTTGCGCGGCCTCACGGCCATGGCCGCGCTCGATCGCGAGGTCACTGCCCAAGCCACCATGATTGCTTATCTGGATGATTTCTATCTCATGCTGATCCTGTCGGTGCTGGCGTTGCCATTGCTGCTGCTGGTGCGACCGCCGCGCGGCGCGGGCGCGGGAGTCAAAAATGTCTCGGTGGAATAGATGCGCGGTGTCGGCCGTGCTGGCTGCGGCCCTGTGCGGCTGCGTTGCCGGGCCCAACTTCGTGGCTCCCTCGGCTGCCGTGCCGCCGCCTGCCGCCGCCGCAGCCGTCGATTCGTCGCCGTGGTGGGCCTCACTCAACTCCGCACAGCTGGATGCGACCATTCGCGAGGCGCTGGCGCACAATCGCGACCTGGCGGCCGCGCGCGCCACCTTGGGCCAGATGCAGGAGCTCGCTGTCGCCAGTGGCGGGGCGCGCTATCCGCAGGCCGAGCTGGATGCCAGCGCCGGCCGGCAGAAATATGGTGCGGCCTTTCTCGGTCCCGAGCGACTGCCGCCGTTCAGTTTCTATTCGGTCGGGGTCTCGGTCAGCTACATGTTCGATTTCGCCGGCGGTGTGCGGCGAACGATCGAACGCCAGAATGCACTGGCCGCCTATCAGCAGCGTGAAGTCGACGCGGCGGCGCTGAGTGTGAGCGGTAACGTCGCCTTGCAGGCGCTGGCGATCGCGGCTGCGCAGGCGCAGATCGAAAGTCTCGAGGCTTTGCTGGCCGATGACCAATCGGATCTGAAACTGGTGCAGGATGCGTTCGAATCCGGAAGTGCCAGTCGCGTGGATGTGCTCAACGCGCAAAGCCAGAGCGCCAACGATCAGACGCTGTTGCCGCCGTTACGGCGCGAGCTCAGTAATGCCCAGCACGCGCTCGCGGTGCTGGTGGGGCGCTCGCCGGCACAATGGAGCGCGCCGGCTTTCAGGCTCGATGAGTTCGCGTTGCCGCAGCCAGTGCCGGATTCGGTGCCCGCGGAACTCGCGCATCGGCGACCCGACATTCTGGCAGCCGAGGCGCAGCTGCATGCGGCCACTGCCGCGGTGGGCATTGCAGCCGCCAATCTCTATCCGCAGATCAGCCTCACCGCCAGCGCCAGCCTGCAGTCCACTGCACTGCGTGAGCTGTTCGATTCCAACAGTTCCGCCGGCGGACTGACCGGCAGCCTGGCGCAGCCGCTGTTCAATCACGGCACCCTGCGCGCGCGCAAAAGCGCCGCCGAGGATGCCATGCACGCATCGCTCGCCAACTATGAACAGGTGGTATTGCGCTCCTTGGGACAGGTCGCCGATGCGCTGGAGGCTCTCGCTCACGACGATGAGCTGCTGACCAGTGAGCAGAGCGCGGTGGCGATTTCGGGCGAGAACCTGTCGCTGACCCGGGAAAGCTATCGCGCCGGGAACACCGGCGTACTGCAGGTGCTGGAAGCACAGCGGCAGAGTCAGCAGGCCCGCCTCGGGCTGGTTCGCGCCCAGGCGCAGCGCTATGAGGACAGCGTTGATCTGCAGTTGGCGCTGGGGGGCCGCGTGCCTGCGAGTTGAGCGGGTAATTGCGCTATCCTGTGCGCAAATTCAAGCAGGGATGTGCCGTGAACAAGAAATTGCTGATCCGTGCCGCGCTGGCGCTCAGCCTGGCGTGCGGTGCCGCGCTGGCTGGCGGACTGGTGTTTATTCCCCAGTCGATCTCATTCGCGGTGAACAACGGCGATCGACCGCAGCGCGATCGCGATCGCGACAGCGCCCGCAAGCCCGAACTGGTGCTGGCCTTTGCCGGCATCAAGCCGGGCCAGAAGATCGGCGAGCTGATGTCCGGGGGCGGTTACTTCACGCGCATTTTCTGCCAGGTGGCCGGCAAGAAGGGGCACGTCTACACGGTTGCCATCACCCCGGTAGTCCAGGGTAGTCCACCAGCCGGCGCACCCGCGCCCGCCCCGGCGCTGACCGACAGCAAGTGCGACAACGTCACTGCCGAGAGCCAGGCGGCAGCGGATTTCACGTTGCCGGCTGATCTGGATGTGGTCTGGACATCGGAAAACTATCACGACCTGCATAACGCGCGTTTTGGCAAGCCCGACATGAAGGCCTTCGACAGCGTCATTTTCAAGGCGTTGAAGCCGGGCGGCGTGTTCATCGTCGAGGACCACGTCGCTGCTGCCGGCTCCGGCGCCCGGGACACCGAGACCCTGCATCGCATCGATCCGGATCTGGTGAAGCAGGAAGTGACCAGCGTCGGCTTCGTCTTCGAAGATTCCAGTGAAGCGCTGCACAACGATGAGGATACGCACCAGGCCAAGGTGTTTGATCTCAAGGGCGCCAGCGATAAATTCCTATTCAAGTTTCGCAAGCCCCGCGGTACGCCGACGGCCGTCGCATCCGTGGTGAGCGCGCCCGCGCCGGCTGCTACGGTGGTAACCAGCGCCGCGCCGGTCGCCGCTGCACCTGGCGCGGTAACGAGCGCCGTGGCGCATCCGGAACTGAAGCGGGTGACCGCTCCGAGGATTATCGGCGAGGCGGGCAGCGCCGATTTCGTCTTACAGCTGTCCACGCCCGACGGCGATGTTCAATACACGATGAGCCGGGAGGATCTGAAGGATCTGGCATCCATGGCGAGCAAGTACAGCCGCGGCAAGTAGTCCGGCTGTCAGCGCGGCTTGCGGATGATCCCCAGGCGCTGCATGGAGGCGTTGGCGGCAGTGGCTGCCGCCAGGTTGGGGGACTGTGGAGCTGCCGCGGCCTTTGTCGCGGCCGGCGCAGCGGGGTTTTGACTGGCGGGCTTTGCCGCTGCGAGTACGTTCGCGCCTGCCGGGCCCGGGGGCGCAGACAAGGGCTTGAGCGGCGCCTGGGCCTTGGCGGCCGAGTGCGCCCTGACGGGCAGCATTTCCACCGACACATTCAAACGCCGCACTTCGCCGCTTTGCAGTACTCCGACGCCAACGACCTGGCGCGCCATGGATTCGCCGCGGTCGTTGCGTACTTCCAGCACCACGCAATATTCAC
Organism: Steroidobacteraceae bacterium; assembly: GCA_036496405.1. Classification (GTDB taxonomy): domain Bacteria; phylum Pseudomonadota; class Gammaproteobacteria; order Steroidobacterales; family Steroidobacteraceae; genus FEN-1191. Next base: position 3,456 of record DASXLF010000100.1, read on the forward strand.
AAGGCTCGCTGGTCTGGGTGTGGGCAATGGTGCCGTCGACGCTCAGTGCGCTGTAGCCTTCGCCCGCCTCCAGCGCGTGGCCCGCGCCGCCGAAGCGCAGGTGATGGCGGCAGCCGGGGCATATGGCCGCACTTTCCAGGACCGTCGCCTTGCAATGCGGGCACACACGCGTGGCGCCCGGCGAGCCTGAACGGACGGTGCTCATACCGAGCGGGGCGTCCCCTTGAGTTCCAGCGCGCTGTGCTTGTCGGAGTGCTTGTCATCCCAACCGAACTCGACATGCCCGCGCATGCGTGAGCCCGCGGCGACCGTGATCGAGGCGGCCTTGACGTCGCCGACGATGACGCCCGTAGACAGCACATCCACGTGTTTGGCAGCGTCAATATTGCCCTGCAGTTCACCGCCGACCACCACTACGCCCGCGCGCACCAGCCCCTCGAGCCGTGCGCCGGCGTCGATGCGGAAATTGCCGTCGACTTGCACATCGCCTTTGAATCGACCAGCTATGCGGACATCGCCGCCGCCGACGATCTTGCCCTCGATGGCCAGTTCAGCGGCGATCACCGACTCGACCCCGGCAAGCCGCGGGCTGGAGCGAGTGGCAGCGGCCGCTGATGGCGTGGGCTCGGGAGCCCGCTCCGGCGTCTTGCCGTGCAGTTCAGTGACTGTATGTGTGCCGGTGGCGGCGGGGGTGCCGCTCGCGGCCGGGGTCGGATTCGTACCGGTTTCCTTCCAAAGCGCCATGAGCGGATCCTCCAGTAGAAAAGCTAAAACAGGTATGGGCCACGTTAGCCCCTAACCCGCATAGAAGACCACTGTCTCAGCCCGGAGACAAGCTTCATCGTACCGCAATGTGTGCGCTGTCTCCCAGTATCATTGGGCATGGCTAACGCGCCGGTACGACCCAAAGATCGCCCCAAGGCCAAATCACTGCGTCCGCTACGAGCCCTGCTGCCGTTCCTGGTCCCGCACCGCTGGATCCTGGTGGCGGCCATACTGGCGCTGTTGATCGCAACCGCAGCCATGCTGGTGGTGCCGCTGGCCCTGCGTCAACTGGTCGATCACGGCCTCGCTGCCAATAACATTGGCGTAATCAACCGCTATTTCGTCGGTTTTCTGGCGGCGGCAGTGGTATTCGGGCTATTCGCGGCGCTGCGTTTCTATCTGGTTACCTGGCTGGGCGAGCGCGTGGTCGCGGACGTGCGCGAGGCTGTCTATGCGCGCGTGGTGCGCATGGACCCGACCTTCTTTGAAATCACCAGTACCGGCGAAGTGCTATCGCGCCTGACCGCCGACACCACGCTGGTGCAAGCGATCTCGGGGGTGAACCTTTCGACCACGCTGCGGGCCATGCTCAACATGACCGGCGGCCTGATCATGCTGGCATTGAGCAGTGCCAAGCTCATGGCGGTGATTCTGCTACTCATTCCATTGGTGCTCGGGCCATTGATCCTGGTGGGGCGGCGAGTGCGGCGTTTGTCGCGCGCGACCCAGGACCGGATTGCCGATACCAGCAGCCTGGTGGATGAGACTCTGAATGCCATCCAGACGGTACAGGCCTTCACCCTCGAGGATCTGCAGAGCCGCCGCTACGCGCAGGCGGTAGAACGCAGCTTTCATGCAGCGCTGCAACGCAGCCGCATGCGGGCGGCGCTGACCGCGGTGGCCACGATGCTGGTGTTTGGCGGCATCACTTATGTTTTGTGGCTCGGCGCGCAGGCGGTGCTGGAGCATCGCATGACCGCCGGTCAGCTCAGCCAGTTCCTGATTTATGCCGCGATCGTGGCGGCAGCGTTCGTGGCGCTGACCGAGATGTGGGGAGAGATGCAGCGGGCGGCGGGCGCCATGGAACGACTGGCGGAATTACTGGCCGCTCAACCCGGGATCGTGGCCCCGGCACACCCGGTAATGCTGCCGGCGCGCGTGCGCGGGGACGTCACCTTCGACAATGTCTCGTTTCGCTATCCCTCGCGCACCGACACCCTTGCGCTGGCGGACTACTCGCTCGATATCCGCAGCGGCGAGACCGTGGCGGTGGTGGGACCGTCGGGCGCTGGGAAGAGCACCAGCTTTCAACTGTTGTTACGCTTTTATGACCCTGCCAGCGGAGTCATCCGCATCGATGGCTGCGACATCTCCCGGTTGCGTCCCGAGGACTTGCGTCGCCAGATCGGGTTCGTGCCACAGGACACCGTGCTGTTCGGAACCAGTGCCCGCGAGAACATCGGCTACGGACGCCCCGGCGCGAGCGACGCGCAGATCGAAGCGGCAGCGCGCGCGGCGGCCGCCGATGAGTTCCTGCGGGCGCTGCCATCCGGCTACGACACATTTCTCGGCGAGCGGGGCGCGCGGCTGTCGGGCGGCCAGCGCCAACGTCTGGCCATTGCGCGCGCGATTCTCAAAGACCCGCCCATATTGCTGCTCGACGAGGCCACCAGTTCCCTCGATTCCGAATCCGAACGCCTGGTGCAGGCTGCCCTGTCGCAGCTGATGCGAGGGCGCACTACGCTGGTGATCGCGCATCGTCTGGCGACGGTGTTGAAGGCGGATCGAATCGCCGTGCTGGAGGCGGGCCGGTTGGTGGCCATCGGCAATCACGCGGAATTAATGCGCAACAGTCCTCTGTATGCGCACCTGGCGGCGCTGCAGTTCCACGCCGCCGGGGAGCTGCAGCCGCATTGAACTATGTCGCGACCAGCACGGCCACCGGTAATTGCGAGAACAGCACGCGCGGGTCGAGCCGGTCGCTGTCCACGGACACCTCGCGTCCGCTGAGGATCTCGCGCCACGGGCCATGCCGGAGGCTCTCCGGGATGGGCACGTGCGTGGACTCATCGAACCCCTCACTCTCACGCCGACGCGCGTAGCGGGCAAACGCCACGATCAAGCGTCGCTCCCCGTGCACCCGCACGTAAGCGCCGAACTCCTCGGCACGCGGACCACTGGCTGACAAAGGCTGATAGTCGCCGTGCGTATACAGATCGGGCTGCTCGTTGCGATGGCGCAGCAGGCAGGCGATCACGGCCAGCTTGATGCGCCCATCGCCCCATTGATCCAGTAACTGCGAAAACAGCGTGCTGCCATCGGCGCTCAGTGCCTGTTCCATTTGCCGCAGCAGGGTAACGCGCAGCGGGTAGTCGACTGCGCGGCGATTGTCGGGGTCGACCATGGACAGATCCCACAGCTCACTGCCCGTGTAGAGGTCTGGAACCCCCGGGGCCGTGAGCTTGATGGCCGTCTGAATCAGGCTGTTGTGAACTCCGCAGCGCGCCACCTGGCGCGCAAACGGCAGAAAGGCCGCGATGAAGGCGCTCGCGCGGCTACCGGTCAAACCGGTGTCGATCAGGGCAGTCATGGCCTCCTCGTAGTGCGCGTTCGGAAATGCCCAGCTGGTATGCACGCGGGCCTCGCGGATTGATTTGAGCATGGTCTGCTGCACGCGCTGGCTGAAGGCGTTCATGAGCTCGCCGTGGCATTCACGCTCGTCGAGCAACTCGCACGGCCAGCTGCCCAGCAGCACCTGGTACAGCGCATATTCGTCATTGCGATCCGGCTCCGGCGTGGCCGTGGGACCGCGCAGGATGCGTGCCCAGACATTGACCAGGCGCGCCCATTCTTCCGGAAATTCCGAGAGTGCCGCCAGGCGCGCACGCGCATCTTCACCACGCTTGGTGTCGTGCGTGGCGGTAGCCAGCATGGAATGCCGCCAGCGTTGTGCGCGCTGCTGATTGGCCCGGTGAAAACCCGCGAGCGTGCCGCCGAACCGGCCTGGATCGCCGCCGACTTCGTTCAGCGCGATCAGCCGGTTGTAGCGGTAGAAAGCCGTGTCCTCCAGGCCTTTGGCCGCGACCGGTCCGCTGTACTGCTGCAGCCGCATGGCACAACGCAGCAGCGATTGACGCGAAAAGCCGCTGTGCGGGCGCTGTGTGAGCTGCGCGCTGAGCACCTGCTCGAGAAAACTGAAGGCGCTGGGGTCGATCTCATACTCGTTGCGGCGCGCCTGCGCCAGTGCCCACCCGAGGTCGCGCTCATCGGCGCCCTCAAGTACGCCGCTGCCGTCGATGTAGGTGCGATAGACCGGAAAGCAGGCGATGATCTCCTTGACCGCGCGCCGCAATAGGCTTTGCGTGAAATCTGCGGTGCGCGGATTTTGGCGTGCCAGGCGCGCCAGATCGCGTGCCAGCACGTTGAGTTCGCCCGACATCTCGTGATCCATGATGTGCAACTTGCATAGCCGGCCGATCTCGCCGAAGGTTCGCCGCTCGCCGGTGAACTGCGCGTAGCATTCAGTGAAGGCGGCCTCGGCGGCGGTATCGACCAGCAGCAGCAGTACCTGATTCAGGAAGTCGTAGCCGGTGGTGCCATCGACCGGCCAGTCCTCGCGCAGCGTCTCATGCGCTGCCAGAATTTTTTCCGCCACCAGATAAAAGTGCCCTCCGGTGTGGCGCGCGGCCAGCCGGCGTCGCAACCGGCTCAGATAGCCCTTGGGATCGAGCAGCCCGTCAATATGATCGATACGCAAGCCGTCGATCACGCCGTCCTTGACCAGGCGCAATACCCGCTGATGCGCGTGATCGAATACTTCGGGCAGCTCGATGCGCAGCCCCGCGAGATCGTTGATGTTGAAGAAGCGGCGGTAGTTGATGTCGTCGGCGGCGACGCGGAAATAGGCAATGCGCCAATATTGCTTCTGGATCAGCGCGTCGAGTTCCTGCCAGCCCCGGGGCTCATCGGCCCGGCCCTGGAAACGTGCCAGCGAGCGATTGAGGGCGGCTCGCACGTCGTCATGCTCATCCACGAGCTGCGCGAGCTGCGTCTTGAACTCGCTCGCGCGTCGCCCCATCTGGAGCCGCCAGTTGGGCAACCAGGCAAAAGCGTCGGCCAGCCGCTCCAGTGCGGGGTGTTCGCTGCCCAGTATCTCGGCATAGTGCGGCGGGGTGATGGGCAATTTGTGAGTGTCGTATGCCCAGACGGCGAAACTGCCGTCGGCGTCGTCGTACTTGAGCTGCAGAGCGCCGCGCTCTAGTTCAATGCCGTAGTGATCGCCGAGAAATGGCACCAGCACCTTGTTATGCAGGTAGCGGCGTTGCGGGTCCCATTCGATATCGAACCAGCCGGCGTGGGTTGCGTCCGGACCCCACTCCAGCACGTTCAGCCACAGCGGATTGTCAGAACCGCCGACCCCCATGTGGTTCGGCACGAAATCGAGAATCTGTCCGAGCTGGTACGACTTCAGCGTCTCGCTCATGCGCCGGAACGCGGCTTCGTCGCCCAGTTCGGGGTTGATCTGTGCATGATCGACGATGTCGTAGCCATGGCCGCTGCCCGGACGCGCCTTGAGGTAGGGCGATAAATAAGCGTGACTGACTCCCAGTGCAGCCAGGTAGGGCACGCAGTCCGTCATGGCTTCGAACCCGAAGCCTTTGTGCAGCTGCAAACGATAAGTGGCGCGTGGAATCATGGCCACGCTTCAGGCGCGCAAGCTCCAGCGCACGCTCCACGCGCCGCGGCCTTCCTGCCACAGCAACGTGCCGGGCGCGCTGGGAAACGCGTCGCCGGATTGGTCACTGAGGTTGGCCATGAGGGTCAGTTCCGTACTGCCGGATCCCTGCCAGCGTACCAGCACGGAGGACGCACCCAGTACTTGAAATTCGCCGGCACGCAGTCCCGGCAGCAGCGGCACGATGTGGCGGTGGCGCACAGCCAGCAGCTCCCGGTACCAGCGCAACGTCGCGACGGATTCCGGTGCCCCCAACTCGCCCCAGTCGAGTTTGCTGTTGCTGAAGGTCTGCAGCGCCTGCGGATCCGGAATGCGCGCACGCATGCTCTGGTCGCGAAAAGCCTGGAAGCGCGCGAATTCCTGTCTGCGCCCGTCGGCTACCGCGGCACCAAGTTCGCCACCAAAGTCGCAGAAGAACTGAAACGGGCGGCTACATTGCCACTCCTCACCCATGAACAGCATCGGAATCTGTGGTAGCAGCAGATAGACGGCCGCAATCGCGCGCACCGCCGCCGCCGGTGCCAATGCCGTAATGCGCTCGCCAAAGGCGCGATTGCCGATCTGATCGTGGTTCTGAATGAAGGCCACAAACGCAGACGGCGGCAGATGCGTGCAGGGCTCGCCGCGGACGCTGCCGCGATAGGGCATCAATTCACCCTGGAAAGCGAAACCCTGTGCCAGGGCTCGGCCCAGCCGATCGGTCTGGCCGATGTAGTCGCTGTAATAGCCTTCGGCATCGCCGCTGGCGGCAGCATGGAGGACGTGATGCGCATCATCGTTCCACTGCGCGCTGAACAGCCGCGCCTTGCCGTTCGCATCGCGCTCGAGAAAATGGGCCTGATTGTCCTCGTTTTCCAGGACCAGGTGCAATGCGCGGTCCGGCACGGCGGCACGCGCCCGCTGTGCCAGTTCCGCCAGAAAGTGCGTCGGGCCGTCATCCAGGATGGCGTGTGCGGCATCGAGTCGCAGCCCATCGCAGTGAAACTCCGTCAGCCAGTAGAGCGCGTTGTGGATGAAGAATTCGCGCACGGTGTGACTGTCTTCGCCGTCGAAATTGATCGCGGCACCCCAGGGCGTATGGTGCCGGGCACTGAAGAACTGCGGTGAGTACAGGGATAGATAGTTGCCCTCGGGACCGAAATGGTTGTAGACGACGTCCAGCAGCACCATGAGCCCGTGCGCATGTGCCGCATCGATCAATGCCTTGAGCTGATGTGGGTTGCCATAACTCGCATCCGGCGCAAATGGCAGCACGCCGTCATAGCCCCAGTTACGGCTTCCCGGGAAATCGGCCAGCGGCATGAGTTCAATCGCGGTGACGCCGAGCTCACGCAGATGCGCCAGTCGCTCGATGGCGCTGGTGAATGTGCCCGCCGCGGTGAAGCAACCGAGATGCAGCTCATATACCACGGCCTCATGCCAGGGGCGGCCGCGCCAGTGCGCATCGCCCCAGACATAGGCACGCGAATCGACGACCTCACTGGCGCCGTGTACATCGTCAGGCTGGAAGCGGGAAGCCGGGTCCGGAACGGCCGTCCCGTCGGGCAGGATAAATCGGTAACGGCTGCCGGCGGCTGCCCGCTCGGTCGTCAAACGGTGCCAGCCATCGGCCTCGCGCCGCATCGGCAGGCGTTCAGGCTGCCCCGCAATCTGCAGAGTGATGAGTTGGTGCAGCGGCGCCCACAACGAGAAACGCACGCCGTCGGCGTGCATTTCGGTACCGAACGGCATGGCATGGGCGCTCATGCCCACACGCAGCCCGCTCGTCCCTCCCTGAGAGTGTTTACCGCCACCCGAGGTCTGGTGGGGCGGTCACTGCTTGCGGCTGCTGCCGCCGACTTCGGTCGCCATGGCTTGAGGGGCGGTGGGGTATTTCTTCAACTGTTCTCGAATCGCAAACAGTTCGCGCTCGACGGTGATCCGAATGCCACCCGGCTGCCGCATCGCGCGCCGGATTTCGCCTTGCCGTTCCAGTAATCGTCGCAGTTCGGACTGGGCTTCCATAACGCCGTGTACCTCGCTTTGCGGAATTGGTCAAGGATCACGCTTTACCCGAACGTGCTACAGCGGCGGAACGCCCGCGGCCGTGTCGGCGCATTCCGATGCCCATGCTAGAATCGCGCGCCTCATGGGGCGGTAGCTCAGTTGGGAGAGCGTCGCGTTCGCAATGCGAAGGTCGAGGGTTCGATCCCCTTCCGCTCCACATCCTCTGCGCCCGCTGGTCGGCGCTCAGGGTCGGTCCGGTGGCGGCACTGGAGCACCCGGCGGATCGATGCACTCGGCATAACCGCTCACGGGACTCACGGTTGCTACCTTGCAGAGCGGCGGTTTGGGGTTAGGTGGCGGGTCGGCGGCAGCCTCGGGATCGACCGCAAGTACCTGATGCTTCATCAGCATCCGCACCCCGCTGGGCCATCCTGTTTCGTCGCCGGCGAAGTTGGCCGCCTGCTGATCGAGCAGCTTGCCGCTGTGCGCGTCACGGATCTCTACGATCACGTAGTAGTCGGTCTGGGTCGCGCGGTTCACGATCCCCAGCATGGATTGGTCTGCGCCGATTCGTGCAGCCGCGGCGGCCTCGCAGCCGTCGCAATTATGCCAGCCGCCTGCCGGCGGCGTGCCTGCGGGCGTGGCACTGGCATCGACCACTGAATAGCGTCCAGAACTTTCCAGGGCTTCACGTGCCGCGCGCGTGGCAAGCTCAAGAGTCGCTTTGCTGTCCGCCGAATGCGTGAGCAGCGTAGAGGCCGGGGTCACGTCTTCGAGTTCGAATTCGAACACTGCAATCTTGACTGGCGCGGCGGACTGCTGTGGTCCGACACCGCTGATACCAGGTTGCGGGATTGCGCTTGCGAGTAGAACGAGGGCGAGGGCGGCATTACTCCGATGATTCATAACACGCAGCCTCTTTGACGTAATCGACATTGACAGGGCAGACGGCTCCGTCTCAGGATTCAGCCTAGATCTCTTTCGGGCCGGCAATAAAGGGCAATTTGCCCGCGTGCGCGGCGGCCGCTGCCCGCTACCCGGTGCCGCCGCTTTGGTTTCCAACGGGCAGCGCGGGCGCTAGATCCAGACCCCATGAAAGGGCCAGACGCGTCAGCTCGATATCGCCCTCCACGCCCAGTTTGCGCTTGATCTGGTAGTGCAGGTTCTGCACCGTCTTTGAGCTCAGGTGCAGGCGCTGCGCAATCTCCGGCACGCTGGTGGGCGCCATCAGCATGCAGAGCACATCGAATTCCCGAGGTGTCAGCTCCTCGAGCAAGCGGCGCTGTCCCGGTAGGCGCTCCAGCGCCAGCGCCTGCGCGATGTCCGGGCTGAGGACGCGGCGTCCGGCGAGCACATCGCGAATCGCGCGCAACAGCACATCCGATGGACTGCTTTTGGTTATGTACGCGCGCGCGCCGGCGCGCAGCGCCGCCAGGGCCACATCGGGTGAGACGTGCATGCTGAACACCAGCACCCGTGCATCGGCCTGGACAGCGAGAATGCGTCTGATCACTTCCAGACCGCTCGCGCCGGGCAATGTCAGGTCGGTCACGACCAGATCCGGCTGATGTAGACGAAACTGCGCATAGGCTTCGTCAGCCGTCTGTGCCTCGGCCACTACCGCAAAGTGCGGCTGTTTCTCGAGCAGATAGCGGTAGCCCGCTCGAACGATGGCATGGTCGTCCGCCAACATCAGCCGCATGGGAACGGAGGCGTTCATGGAGTTCTTGGAGCCCAGAGAGGAAGCACGGCCTGCACAATGAACTCCTCCATCGACTCCTTCACCGACCAGCTGCCCTGCAGCGAATGCACCCATTCACCCAGGAGCTTCAGACCCATGCCGGTGCTGGGTGTGCGGTGCGCCGTAGCGCCAGAGCGGTCGTTGGAAATGCGCACCGAGAGCTGCTGCGCATCACGGCGGATGCACACTTCCGCGCCGCGACTCTCTGGTGCATGGCGCACGACATTGCTCAAGCACTCTTGCACCACCCGATAGGCACACAGCGCTCGTTCGTCATTTGGCACTCCATCCATGCCGGGGCCGGAGTTGAAGACGATGTTCAGGCTGCCGCCTGATCGGATTTGCCAGAGTGCGACCAAGTCGTTGATTGCTGAGACCAGGCCCTGCTGCTCGAGCGGCGGACGGCTCAAGCGCTGCAGCAGGCTCTGCAGTGAAGACAGCATCTCCTCGACGCCGAGTTCGAGCGGCGCCATGTCCGCCCCGGTCAGAGGTTCGCCGGCCATGACGCTCTGACGCAGACTGGTGCTCACGGCGCTCAGCGCGCTGACGCACTGGCCGAACTGCTCATGCAGCTCGTACGCCAGGTCACGTCGTTCGCTCTCCTGCACCCGAATCAAACGCACGGTCAGCGCGGCCCTCGCGGCAGAGGTTTGCGTGAGCCGTTCGGCCAGCTGGTTGATGCCGCCAGCAATGAGGTTGAACTCGCGCGGACGATATGCCGGCAAGCGCACGGTATTGGGATCGTCGCCCAACTGCCGTAGCGCGCCGACGATGGCACCTGCCGGGCGCAGGGCGCGGTCGATCACCAGAAAGGTCAACAGATCCAGTGCCAGCAGCGTCAACGCGGACAGGCCGAGCAGATCGCGCACGCTGTGCCACTGCTGATGGATCAGCCCTTCTCGATCAAGCTCAACATCCAGCTCGCCGACCGGACGCATGAAGACGCTGATCTCGCGCCGCTGCACAATAGGTCCTCGACTCCAGGCAAACAGCAGTCGCACCAGCACGGAGCGCGTCGCCCGCGTAGTGGTCTGGCTGCAGTGCTGCTCGGAGGTCGAACCGTCCCACGCGCGGTAGCGCAGACACAGCGGCTCCGGGAAATATTCGGCGGCCCAGCTCAGGTCCGGATAGCGTGCATCGGAGTCCTGCGAAACCAGGTGCCGTCTCACATCGGCAGATAGCATTAATTGCAGCTGATTCGCCGCGGCAACCACCTGCTGCGCCGCCTGCTGGCCGGAGCGGGCGACCACGTAGATCGACATCGCCAGCCAGCACAGCAGGCCCAGCAGGGTCATGCGGATCAACAGATGCGGCTTGAGATTCATGGAGGCATTGTACGAAGCTCCGGGCAGAAGCCGCCGCATCGACACCTCTGGCGGGCATTTTGCCCGGCTACACGCCCAGCTGGCGCAGTACCGCTTCCTTGATCTCTTGAATCTCGACGCTCGAAAGCTTGCGCGGGTGCGCAAATGGGATTCCAAACGTCATCTGGATGCGTGCCGGCCGGGGTGACAGCACGAAGATGCGGTCAGCCAGTTGCAGGGCTTCCTCGACATCGTGCGTGATCAAAATCACGGTGTGTCGCTCCTCGGACAGGATGCGCAACAATTCCTTGCGCATGCGCAGACTTGTGAGCGCGTCCAAGGCCGAAAACGGTTCATCGAGGTACAGAATTTCGGGCTTTACTACCAATGCTCGCGCGAGTTCCGCACGCTTGAGCATGCCTCCGGACAGCTCGTGTGGATAGCTCAGCTCGAAGCCCTTTAATCCCACTATCGCGGCGTAGTGGTCGGCGAGCTGCTTCTTTTCCGCCGGTGACTGGCCGTTCAGTCCGAACATCAGATTCTGCTGCACGTTCAGCCAGGGGAAGACTGAACCCTGCTGGGGTATGAGGATACCCTTGGAGCTGGGCCCGTGACGCGCGACGCCATCGATCATGATCGAGCCGCGGTCTGGCCGGTCGAAGCCGGCAATCATGTTCATCAGCGTCGATTTGCCGCAGCCGGAAGGTCCGACGAAGGCGATGAACTCGCCATCGGCGACCTCGAAACTGAGATCATCAATGACTGCCAGTGGACCCTGGTCGGTGGCAAAGCCCTTGCTCACGTCATTGACCGAAATCTTAATGGACATAGCGCCACCGGACGATCCGCAGGCTCTCCAGCAGCCTCATGGCGCCGTCGAGCATCAGCCCGATCAGGCCAATGATGACCATGCCGCCGATGACCAGGTCATAGCGATTGCCGGCATTGCGCGAATCGATGATCAAATAGCCCAACCCCGAGCGCAACGCAATCATCTCGGCCGCCACCACCACCAGCCAGGCGACACCGAGACCGATGCGCATGCCGACGATCACCTGCGGCAGTACCGCGGGGATGATGACCTGGCGAAACAATGTGTAGCGCGACACGCCGAAATTCTCGGCCGCGCGCAGGTAGCGCCGCTCGATGGTGTGCACGCCAGCCGTGGTTTGCACCACCATCGGGAACACCGATGACATGAAGATTAGAAATATCGGCGATTCATTGCCGACACCGAACCAGAGAATGGCGATCGGAATCCACGCGATCGGCGATATGGGCCGCAGTATCTGGAACAGAGGATTGAGCGTCGCAAAGGCGCCGGCAACCCACCCCATCCAGAGTCCCAGAGGTACGGCGATGATCACGGCCAACAGGAAGCCCACGGCAACGCGCATCAGCGAGGCGCCGATATCGGTCCACAGCGTGCCGTCCCGGGCGAGTTCCACGGTCCCCGTTACGACCTGCCAGGGCGTTGGAAAAATAGCGCTCTGGGTCACGACCACCAGCAGCCACCATATGGCCACCAGAGCCGAGATTACGGCCACTGACGGGACGATGCGCCGCAGTGTCAAACGTATTCCCTGGCCGTGTCTCGCAGCCGCCACCACAGTCTGGCCCAAGCGGACCGCGGCATTGGCTCGACGATGATGGTCATCTGCCCACTGGCGTGCGCGGTGCAATTGAAGTGGTAATCGGAAGCCACCGCGAACGGCAATCTGAAGCTCTGACCGGGCATCATCAACGTGGGTCCGAATACCTGCGGGACATCGTCGAGATTTTTCAGCACCAGAATATCTTTCAGGCCCAGCGTCAGATGAATGCTGGTGGGCAGTATTTGAACCTTGTTGCCGGCCATGCGGCGCGCCCAGGTACCCTTAGGGATCGCGAAGACCACGTCGCGCGATGGCGGTACACGCAGCGGCGTCAGTGCCCCCCAGGCGATGGCGCTGGCAGCGCTGCAGAGTAGGACGATCCCCCACATGCGGACGTGCTTCATAGGAGAGCGCCTATCAATTCAACAGCAGGCGCAGATCGTGCACGAAATCATCGGCGGTGTGACCAAACGGCATCAAGGCGCGCAGCTTGCCGTCACGATCGATTAGATAAATGTACGAAGAATGAGCCAGCGCGTAACCGCCGGGAATAGGCATTTTCTGGCTCACCGTAATGCCGTAGTCCGAGCGCACCGCGGCCAGCTGCTGCGGCGTTCCGGTGCCGCCGACAAAGCTCGGGTCGAACGCCCGCAGAAATTTGTGCATGCGCTGGGCGTTGTCGCGCTCCGGATCTACCGTCACATCGATCACCTGCACCTGGCTAGCTGCCGCCCCGAGCTGCTTACGCGCTGTAGCCAGGATTGCCAGAGTCACGGGGCACACTTCGGTGCACGAGGTATAGCCGAATGACAGCAGGACCACCTTGCCTCGGTAGCCGCTGAGCTTCAGCTCGCTGCCATCCGACCCGCGCAACGAAAAGTCCGGCGCCAAGCGCGCCGGCGTAAACACACCGGCGATCAGCGGAGCCGGCACTTCGGCGTGAATTGCCCCAGTGAACAACAGCAGCGACAGGAATATAGCCGGCGCACGGGTGAAGCAAGCCATTCGGTTCATAGGGAAATCGGAGCCGCCGTGGCCTGCCTGGAAAAGCTCTCGTCCACGTAGGTTTCGTAGGCAATCGGATGTCTGATGGTGCCGGCCTCGAGCGACAACTGCATCAGGTCCTCGAATTCCGCCCTGATCATGCGCAAGTCACCGTAGGTGACGCGGTCCGTCGGATTGTCCATTACGAATTGGATGATGTTCGGGTCCTGATTGAAGAAGTCCTTGCCGGCGGCGATGGCCACTGCCTTGGTGCGATTCTCCTGCTTGGCATCCAGCCAGACACCGGCGCCCAAAACGTGATTCACCAGGTCCTGCACCAGAGGCCGGTTCTCATGGATGAGTTCCTCGCGCACGGTCAGCGTGCAGCAGATGTAGTTTCGCCATTCATCGCGGGTCATGCGCAGCACGCGCGCATAGCCGGCACGCTGCGCCGCGGCCCCGAACGGCTCGCCCGTGCAATAGGCGTCTACCGCGCGCGCGTACAGTGCCGCGGGCATATCAGGCGGCGCCATCTCGACGAGCTGTATGTCCTGTGGCGTCATGCCTTCCTGCGCCAGCATCTTGCGCAGGAACAGGTAGTCCACGGCGAAGCGACTGGGAACGGCAATCAGCTTGCCCGCCAGTTGCTTGAAGTGCTCGTAAGGAGAGTCGGCGCGCACCATGATCACGGCACCGGAGCGGTGGCCCAACGACACGATTTTTACGGGTATCCTGCGATCGGCGAGATCCATGACCAGCGGTGCCAGCATGTAGGCCGCCTGAATGCGTCCGGCCATCAACGATTCCTTGACCTCGGGCCAACCGCTGTACTTGCTGTATTGATATTCCAATCGCGGGCTGCCAGCAGGCTGCGCGCTGTTGGCCTGCGCTCTGGCGACGCAGGCGATGGGTAAGGTCAGGTTGCAGGTCACGGGCAGGCCACCCACCAACAGCCCCTGCTGATGATTATCCGCGGAACACGACCACAGGCTCGCCGGCAGGGCCGCCGCGAGCGCGCCCTGGAGAAAACGCCGGCGCCGCACGGTGCGCCGGTGGCCTGGATTTTCTTCCTTAAGAGTCATCGAGTTACGTGGTAAATCTAATTATAAGTGCCCACTGGCACCTGAGCGCGGGCGCCGCCCGCATCCAATATAGGAGGCCGCATTGCCGCGGACAATCGCGCGGCGATTGGTTCTAGCTATGGCCAACAGCCGCAGACGGGTTAGCAGGATACCTGCGAGCGCAGATACTCATCATGCGTGGGCAGATGCGCCACCATGCCGGCGATCGCCGTTTTCGCGGTCTTCAGTGTTGCAGCGATCTGGGCGTAATCGAGATTCTCCACTCGTGGGCAGTAAACGCTCGGCCGCATGCCCATGCCCTCGAACACCGCTTGCCAGCTCGAGCTGCGGAACAATTCATCCACTCCTTCCCGCAATGCGCCGTGACCCTTGAACAGCTCGATGCGCTCTTGTAGCGAATCGGGCAGGGAGATGTTGCGGCACCACTGCCAGAACGGCGAATCGTCCCGGTGGGTGGCGCTGTAATGCAGCACTAGAAAATCGCGCACTTCCTCGTAGTCCGTCACCATACGCCGGTTGTACTCCCGGATCAGGGCCGGGTCGCAGTCACGGTCGGGAAAATAGCGCAGAAAAAAATCCATGCCGCGGGCGATGAGGTGGATGGAAGTGGCCTCGAGCGGCTCGACAAACCCGGATGCCAGTCCGACAGCAAGGCAATTGTTTCTCCATATCTCGCGCCGATGTCCGGTGGCGAACTGCATCACCCGGGGAACATCGATACACGCGGTGTCAAGGGTGCTCATCAGCGTCGCCTTCGCGCTGGCATCGCTGCAGAATTGACTGGAGTAAACGTAGCCCTGACCGATGCGATGCCGCAGCGGAATTTGCCAGCTCCAGCCCGACGCTTGTGCGGTTGTACGCGTAAATGTCAGGAGAGTCTTTTGAGATTCGGCCTTTACCACGATGGCGCGATCGCACGGCAGATAGCTGGACCAGTCCACCGAGCTGACACCGAGCGCTTCGCCGATCAGCAATCCCTTGAAGCCGGTGCAGTCGATAAAAAAGTCGCCCTCGATTTCGTGGCCATCGGCGAGCACTACGCTTTTTATGAAGCCGTCATCGCGCCGCCTGACCTGGGTTACCTTGCCCTCCGTGCGCTCCAGGCCTTTGACCTCGGCGTAGCGGCGCAGATAGCGCGCCACCAGCAGCGCATCAACATGCAGGGCGTAATTCGCCCCGCCGATGGGAGTGTTGCGAGCCTTGGACGGCGGGAAGAAACGGCCATTTTCCGCCATGATGCTGCACGGCGAAAAATCCATCAGCGCGGAGGTGTCGCCGTGAGCACGGGCCTTGAGCCAGCATTGATAGAAGTCATGACTGTCGATAGGCCGGCCGATGACCCCGAATGGATGAAAGTACTTGCGGTTGCGCTGATGCCAGCCGACGAACTGAATGCCGAGTTTGTAAGTGGCTTCGGTGGCGCGGATGAATTCCTGCTCATCGATGCCGAGACGCTGGATCAACCCCACGAACGGCGGTACCGTCGATTCGCCGACGCCGATGCTCGCAATCTCTTGCGACTCGACCAGCTGGATACGGCACAGCTCGCGCTTGAAGTGCTGGCAGAGCATAGACGCGGCCAGCCAGCCCGAAGTGCCGCCACCGACAATGACAATTTTGGACAGCGGTTTCATCACCAGTCCCGATTCTCCACCAGCACACCGGCGGCATCCTGCTCGCGCTCGGTATTATAGTTCCAGTAGGCGGAACTGCTGGCCTGGATGGCACGACGCAACGAATCAATCGCCTTATGTCGCGGGAAACTGATGCGCCACGCCAGGGCCAGGGTGCGCTTTGGCACCGGATTCACGAATGGACGCGTCACCAGCAGATTGGGCGCGTATGAGGAGGCCTGGGCAGCGGTTTGCGGCAGGATGGTGATGCCCAGTCGCGAGGCCACCATGTGGCGCAGGGTCTCGATTGTGCTGCCGCGGGTGAAATTTCGCGTGCTGCCGGCCGCCGGAACCTGACGTGGATTCAGATGTGGAAAAGCCGCCAGCACCTGCGCGCGAAAGCCATCCGCCTCACCCAGCAGCAATACTTCGGCCGGATCGAGATCCGCCGCGCCGATGGCGGTTTTGCCCGCCAGCCGATGATCGACCGGCAACAGCAGCACGAACGGCTCGTCAAACAATGGTTGGGTGACGACGTCAGGCTCGCTGAACGGCGCGGTGATGAGAATGACATCCAGTTCGCCAGCGCGAAGTTTGAACGCCAGCGATGCCTGATTTCCCTCTTCGACGTACAGCGACAACTGGCTGGCGGTTTCCTGCAGCAGCGGAATGAATTGAGGCAACAGATAGGGGCCAATGGTCGGTAATGTGCCCAGCGCCAGCGGACCGTGCAATTGCTCCTTATCCGCATCCGCAACATCCTTGATTGCGGCGGCCTGATCGAGCAGCCGGCTGGCCAGGGTGACGATGCGCTCACCTAGCGGCGTGGCTTGTATTCCATGCTTGCCGCGCTCGAACAAGGTCGTGCCCAGCTCCTCTTCGAGCTTCTTCACCGCAATACTCAAGGTCGGTTGACTGACATGACAGCGCTCGGCGGCGCGTCCGAAATGCTGCTCCTGCGCCAGCGCGACGATATAGCGCAGTTCCGTCAGGGTCATCCGTCGCTTTTCCTAGGTCGGGTGCTTCTTCTTGTAGGCGTCCAGCACATCGTGCCAGCGGTCGCGGATCGCTTCCTGATCGGCCACCGCGGCGTTGTGCCGCTGCACTCTGATCGACTCACGGGCGGCCTGTTCCTTCTTCTGCGCGTCACTCATCTGTGCCGTATCCTGGGCCTGGGGCGGCTCCTGATCGACACAGGCAATATAGGTGTTCAGGTCGGTCACATACTGTCTGACCTGATTGTTCGCAGCGACCATTTCCTCCCGGGAGGCTTGGGTGCCGTCCGGCAGCTTGCCGAATGGCGGCGGAGCGGTGCAGGCGGCGAAGCTGGGCGATGCGGCTGCCAGGGCTGAGAGCGCGATCAGGGCCGAAAAAACCATAGATTTGCGAGTCACTGGACACCCCTTTTGTATGGCAGATCTATTTCTGGCAATAGATTACCGCGCGCGCCTCTACCTGGCGACGATTTCGATCCGGGAGCCGGCGAGACCGGGCGCCGTGGCCGACAGAGTCATATTTCCCGGTTGCCCGGAGGACTGAACCAGTACCAGTGCAAGGCCGTTGAAGGCCCGGCGTTGGCTGGCGAGGTAGGGTTCGTGACTGTCCGGCTGCCCATTATCGACGCCGATGATTCTGCCGGCGCCGGTGAGTTCGAACGACACCGTGTCGTTGGCCGCGGGCACGAGCAGGCCGAAGGCATCGATGATCTCGACTTTCACATGCGCCACATCACCGCGGTGGCTTGCGATGTCATTCCTGTCGGCAGTGAGACGGATGCCTGCCGCCGGTCCGCTGGTGCGCACCTGGCAGGAGACGGCGATTGCTCCATCGCGCGTGCCAACCGCCTTCAGTAATCCTGGCGCGTACGGCACATCCCACGCCAGATGCAGATCGGCGGTCGTCTGCAGCGCTTTGGCCCGCGGGGGGTAGGTGCCGTACTTGCTGACCATGCCGGGTCGCGGGAATGCGTAGCCCTTGACCCCAAAACTCCTGCCGTCAAGAAACAGTTCCACCGTATCGCAGTTGGTGTAGCACATCACCGTGATGACCTGACCTTCCTGGCCGGCCCAGTTCCAGTGCGGGAACAGATGCAGCACCGGCTGCCGCGTCCAAAGGCTCTGGTAGAAATAGTAGCCGTCCTTGGGAAAACCGCAGGTGTCCAGCACGCCGCTGGCGGCAAGTTTGTTCGGCCAAAATGCTTCGCCCAGATAGTCGATGCCGGTCCACATGAAGTCGCCGCTGACATAATCATAGGTCTGCACGAATTTTTGCAGCTGCTCGACCGCTATGCGCCGGTTGGACAGGCGCCCGCCAAATGCCGGCGGCTCATCTGCCAGGCGATACGACCCGCGCACACCGCCCATGGCTTCACTCTCAGTGCCAATCACGCGACGCTGCGGAAACTGTTGTCGGTCGACGGCATAAAACTGTTCCCGGCGTTCACGCCAGCGATCGACGTAGTTGTAGCCGACCACATCGAGCTTTGCCAGGAACTCCGGTAGAGCCGCCTTAGGTTCGGCGGCGATGTCGTCGCAAGCGACCGTGACGGGGCGGGTGGGGTCCTGGGCGTGAAAAATATCGAGCAGACCCTGCAGTGTTTGCGGGCCCTGCGGATCGGTCTGGTCGGGCACTTCGTTGCCGGCGCTCCAGATCACGATTGATGGATGGTTGCGATCGCGCTCGATCATGTCGTGCAGATCGCGCGCCGACCATTGCTCGAAGTATTTGTGATAGCCAAAACGAGGAGTCTGAAGTTTGGGCTGGCGCCATTCGTCAAATGCCTCGTCCATCACCAGCAGGCCCATGGCATCGCAAAGGCCGAGCAGTTCCGGCGTCGGCGGGTTGTGGCTGGTGCGAATCGCATTGCAGCCCATCTGCTTCAGTATTTCCAGGCGCCGCTGCCACATGCGCTCGGGTACGGCGGCACCCACGGCGCCACAATCGTTGTGAAGGCACACGCCGTTTAGCTTGATGCGCTCGCCATTGAGCAAAAAGCCCTGGTCGGCATCGAATCGGGCGTCGCGAATGCCAAAGGCAATCGTTTCCTGATCCACGGGATGTTCTTGCGTGTAAACACTGGTATGCAACGAATAGAGCCGCGGATCCAACAGATCCCAGAGATCAACCGGCGCCATCACTGAGTTTTGAACAAACGTATGTTCAGCGCGCGCGGGAATCTGCGCCCGGCCCATAAGCGCGCCCACGGTTGTGCCGTGCGAATTTACGATCACCGTGTGTAGCGTGCACAAGCTGTCGTGGCCGCTGTCATTCAATACCCGGGTGCTGACTTCGAGCTCGGCTCTTTGGCGCGTGGGACTTGGGGTGCGCACGCACACGCCCCAGAGCGCCACATGAATCGGTGCCGTGGTTACCAGCCAGGTGTGACGGGTGATTCCTGAACCGGAATACCAGCGCGAGTTGGGCTGCAGTGAATTATCGACACGCACGGCCAGGACATTGGTCTGGCCAGTGGGCCGCAGGTGTGGCGTCAGATCGTAGGCGAAGGAGATGTAGCCGTTGGGACGCAGTCCCAAGTGCTGACCGTTGACCCACACTTCGCTGCGCTGGTACACGCCGTCGAACAGTACCGATACGCACTGGTCACTCGTCGACGCCGGCAGCGTAAATGCCTTGCGGTACCAGCCGATACCCGTG
>DASXLF010000101.1:0-5866 GCA_036496405.1 Steroidobacteraceae bacterium
GGCGGGAATCAGCGTTGAGGATGCGCGCACGCTGGTGGTGTCGCCGTGGGAGAAATCCATGGTGGGGGCGATCGAAAAGGCGATTCACAAATCCGATCTGGGACTGACACCCAATACGGCCGGAACGGTGATTCGTATACCGTTGCCGCCACTGACCGAGGAGCGGCGGCGCGACATCACCAAGGTGGTACGGCAGGATGCCGAGAACGCCCGCGTCAGCGTGCGCAGTGTGCGTCGCGATGCCATTGCGGATATCAAGGAGATGCTCAAGGAAAAGCTGGTCTCGCAGGACGAGGAACATCGCGGCGAGGACGAGATTCAGAAGCTGACCGATCGCTTCATCGCCGAGATCGATCAATTGCTGGCGGCCAAGGAAAAGGAAATTCTGCAAGTTTGAGCAGCGTTGCAACAGCCACTGTGTCGACGCCGCTGCCCCGCCATATCGCCATCGTCATGGATGGCAACGGGCGTTGGGCGCGTGCGCGCGGCGATGCCAGAGCCGAGGGTCACCGCGCCGGCGTCGAGCCGGTGCGCATGGTGATCGAGGAGTGCGTGCGGCGCGAGATCGGCGTGCTCACGCTGTTCGCCTTCAGCAGTGAAAACTGGGCGCGGCCGCGCGATGAAGTGCTGAGCCTGATGTCGCTGTTCGTGGAATCTCTGGAAGCGGAGATTCATGAATTGCATCGCAACGGCGTGCGCGTGCGCTTTATCGGTGAGCGTACCGAACTCGATGCGCGGCTGCGCGCCAGCATGGTCAGCTCCGAGCACAAGACGATGGCGAACGCGCGCCTGCAGCTGCAGATCGCGCTGAGCTATGGTGGCCGCAGCGACATCCTGATTGCCGCGCGTCGACTGGCCACGCAGGTGGAGCGGCACGAGCTCAAGCCGGCGCAGATCGATGAGCCGGCATTCAGTGCCGCGCTGGCACTTGCCGGACTGCCGGACCCGGACCTTTTCATCCGCACTGGCGGCGAGCAGCGCATCAGTAATTTCCTGCTCTGGAATCTGGCCTATACCGAGCTGTATTTCACCGACTGCCTGTGGCCGGATTTCGATGCCGATAGTTTTGCCACGGCGCTGCAGCACTTCGCTAGCCGCCGGCGGCGATTCGGACGCACCGAAGGGCAGCTGCCTGACGTCGGCGCCAAGCCGGCCTGAGGCGGATACACCCTAATGCTGCGCTCGCGCGTCGTGACGGCTCTCGCCCTGGCTCTGGTGCTGGTGGTGGCGATTCTGTGTTCGCCGGCTAACATTACCGCCGCGATTCTTGGCTTGATCCTGCTGGTCGGCGCCTGGGAATGGTCGGCTTTCCTGGCGCTCGGGGTGCCGTGGCGGGTGCTGTACGTGCTGTTGCTGGTGCTGGCCGCGGTCGCGGGGCTGCACTGGCCGCTGGACCAGAGACGCTTTGCCTGGATCATGGTCATCGCCTGCGCGTGGTGGCTCCTGGCGTTGTGCTGGATCGTGGGCGCGCCGCAACGCGGAGGACGCGCCGCCGCCGCGCTGGCCGGGGCTCTGGCGTTGCTGCCGACCTGGCTGGCGCTGGTGCATATCGACGGTCTTTGGCCTAGTGGCGCACAGTGGACCCTGTACATACTGGCGCTGAGCTTTGCCGCCGATACCGGCGCTTTTTTCGCGGGCCGGCGTTTCGGCCGGGTGCCTCTGGCACCGCAGGTATCACCGAACAAGACCTGGGAGGGCGTGATGGGTGGGATGCTTCTGGCGCTCGTGGCAGCCCTCTGCGGTGCGGCCTGGTTTCAGCGCCCGGCGCTGAGCTTCATACCGCTGTGCATGGGCGCGGCCGCGTTTTCCATCATCGGCGACCTGACCGAGAGCCTGCTCAAGCGCCACGTTCAACTCAAGGATAGCGGCCGGCTGTTTCCAGGGCACGGCGGCGTGCTGGATCGCATCGACAGCGTCACCGCGGCCACGCCGGTCATGACGCTGGGGCTGATCTGGCTGGGGGTGGGCGCATGAGCGAGATCGGGGTGGTGGTGCTGGGTTCCACTGGGACGGTGGGCTGCTGCACGCTCGAGGTGCTGGCCTTGCATCGCGAGCGCTTTCGCATCGTCGCCCTGGCGGCGCGCAGCAACGTCGGGCTGATGGTCCAGCAGTGCCAGCGTTTTGAGCCCGAGTGGGCGGGGATGGAGTCCGAGGCGGCCGCGCAGGAGCTGGAGCGGCAACTGCGTCAGAGCGGCAGCCCCACGCGCGTGGTGGCGGGTGCGGCCGCCATCGCTCAGCTGGGGACTCAGTCGCAAGTGGATTATGTCATGGCCGCCATCAGCGGCGCCGCGGGACTGGCATCGGCACTCGCGGCCGCCGGGGCGGGCAAGAGGTTGCTGCTGGCGAACAAGGAATCCGCCGTCATGGCCGGATCCCTGCTCATTGCCGCAGTGCAGCGCTCAGGCGCACAGCTGATTCCCATCGACAGCGAGCACAACGCGATATTTCAATGCCTGCCGCCTGGCTTCCAGGCTGGGACCGCACCCCCTGGCGTGCGCCGTCTGCTGCTCACCGCCTCGGGTGGACCGTTCCTGAACTGGACCGCCGAGGCGCTCGCCCATGCCACTCCGGCGCAGGCCTGCGCGCACCCGCGGTGGCACATGGGCCGCAAAATCTCGGTGGATTCCGCCACGCTCATGAATAAGGGTCTGGAACTGATCGAAGCCAGTGTGTTGTTCGGCATGACGGCGGCCGACATCGAGATCGTCGTGCACCCGCAGAGCGTGGTGCACTCGCTGGTCGAATACGTGGACGGCTCGGTACTGGCGCAGTTGTCCGCGCCCGACATGCGCGTGCCGATCGCGCAGGCACTGGCATGGCCGCACCGCATGGCCGCCGGGGTAGAATTTCTCGACCTGGTGCGGGCGGCACGGCTGGACTTTCAGGCGCCGGACCCGCAACGCTTCCCCTGCCTGCGCCATGCCCAGGAAGCAGCCAGGCTGGGAGGTCTCAGTTGTGCCAGTCTGAACGCCGCCGACGAGATTGCTGTGCAGGCGTTCCTCGACAAGCAATTGAACTTTGGGGATATTCCGATAGTCATTGAATCAGTCATGGATAGGGTGCGAGGGGGAGCGATGACGGGACTGGAAGCGGTTCTGGCCGCCGACGGCGAGGCTCGCGCCTTGGCGAGCGAGTTCGTTGCGCGCCGTCCGGTCGGGCAGAGCGTGCACCTATGAGTGCCGCCTGGCATCTGCTCGCTTTCATTGTCGCGATCTGCCTTCTGGTCACGGTGCATGAATTCGGCCATTTCTGGGTAGCGCGTCGCCTCGGTTTCAAGGTGCTGCGTTTCTCGGTGGGATTCGGCAAGACCCTGTGGCGCCGGGTGGGTGCTGT
Source organism: Steroidobacteraceae bacterium (assembly GCA_036496405.1). GTDB lineage: Bacteria > Pseudomonadota > Gammaproteobacteria > Steroidobacterales > Steroidobacteraceae > FEN-1191. The sequence goes on from DASXLF010000101.1 coordinate 3,334, forward strand.
CGACGGCACCGAATACATCATCGCCGCCATACCGCTGGGCGGCTACGTGAAGATGCTCGATGAACGTGAAGGGCCGGTGGCTGCCGAAGAGCAGCACCGCGCGTTCAATCGCCGGCCGCACTGGCAACGCATCGTCGTGCTGTTGGCCGGACCTGCCTTCAACATTCTTTTCGCGGTACTGGTACTGACCGGCATCCTGCTGGTGGCGGGCGTCACTTTGGCGCGGCCGGTACTGGGCGACATCGATTCCAACAGCATCGCCGGCCGGGCCGGATTGCACGCCGGTGACGAGATCGTGGCGATCGATGGCCAGGCAGTGAACTCGCAGCGCGATGTGCTGCTGGAACTGCTCGATGCGGTGAGCGACAGTGCGCCGATCACCTTGAACGTACGCGCCCCGGACGGCTCGCTACGGGCCCGCAGCCTGGCCATTCCCGACCCCGATCAGCGTCGCCGGCTCACCGAACCCTCGGCGCTCATGACCGGCATCGGCCTGGGGTTCTTCGAGCCGACGGTGCCGCCGGTTCTCGGCCAGGTGGAGGCCGATGGACCGGCTGCCCGTGCCGGACTTAAGTCGGGCGATACCGTCCTGGCCGTCAACGGCGAGCCGGTGCGCGACTTTGCCGACCTCGTGACGCAGATACAATCGCGCGGCGGACAGAGCGTCTCGATTCACTATCGCCGCGCGGCACTGGAGTCTACGGTTCAGGTGCCGGTACTGGCGGAGAGCCACGATGGCAAGAGCATCGGGCGCATCCACGTCCGACCGCCTCTGACCCCTTATCCACCGAATCTGCTGCGGCATATTCAGTTGTCGCTGCCAGCCGCGTTTGCGCGCGCCAACGCCGAGGCCTGGGACATGACCGCCCTGCAGGGACGGCTGTTCTGGCGCATGCTGATCGGGCAGGTGTCGATGAAGAACCTGAGCGGCCCGCTGAGCATCGCGGAATATGCCGGCGATTCGGCCGCCCTCGGCCTGGCATCGTTTTTGTATTTTCTGGTGATCGTCAGCCTGGCCCTGGGCTTCATGAACCTGCTGCCGATTCCGATCCTTGACGGCGGGCAGATCGTATTTCAAGCCATTGAATGGCTCAAAGGCAGTCCACTATCCGAACGTTTTCAGGCTGTTGGCCAACAGCTCGGCATTGCACTGCTGGTGCTGCTGATGGGCGTGGCATTGTTCAACGATATTTCGCGTCAGTTCGGTTGAATTGTCCTTGATCACACGCACCCGGGGCGCGAAGGCGCGCGCACTCGCAGCATTCCTGCTGATGCTCGCCTGCGGCGTACTGCACGCCCAGGAGAGTGCCAATGAGAACTTCACGGTCAGCAACATCCGCATCGAGGGTCTGCAGCGCATTTCCGAAGGCACGGTATTCAACTACCTGCCAGTCAATATCGGCGACCATCTGAATGCGCAGCGCGTGCGCGAGGCGATGCGCGCGCTGTACGCCACCGGCTTCTTTCGCGATGTCGAATTACGGCGCGACGGCACGGTGCTGATCGTGGCGGTAGCTGAACGGGCATCGCTCGAAAGCGTCGACATCAAGGGCAACAAGGACATCAAGACCGAGGACCTGCAGAAGTCACTGCGCAACGTCGGCCTGTCCGCCGGCAAGACCTTCGATCGCTCCACCCTCGATGAGGTCACGCAGTACCTCACCGACCAGTATTACAGCCGCGGCAAGTACGCGGTACAGATCGACACCAAAGTGGAGAACCTGCCCGACAATCGCGTGCGCGTGAACATCAACATCAAGGAAGGCAGCCGCGCTAAGATCCGTCAGATCAACATTGTCGGCAACACGGTGTTTCGCGACAAGGACATACTCGAGACGCTATCGCTGCAGACGCCGAACTGGCAGTCCTGGTACAAGCAGAGCGACCGTTATTCGCGCGAAACGCTGCAGGGCGATCTCGAGAAGATATCGAGCTATTACCAGGACCGCGGTTACGCAAATTTTCGCATCGACTCGGTGCAGGTCGCGATCGCGCCGGATAAGAGCGACATCTTCATCACCGCCAACGTCACCGAGGGCGCGGTCTACAAGCTCGGCGAGATCAAGCTTGCGGGCAATATGATCGTGCCGGAAGCGGAGCTGCGACGGCTGCTGCTGGTGGCCCCTGGTCAGACCTATTCGCAGAAGACCATCAGTGCCTCGCAGGAGCAGATCAAGAACCGTTTGGGCGCGGAAGGGTTCTACTTCGCCAAGGTAGAGCCGGTGCCGCAGATGGACGAACCCAAGAAAATCGTCAATCTGACGCTGTTCGTGGATCCGGGCAGCCGCGTGTATGTGCGCCATATCAACTTCACCGGCACCACTCGCAGCGACGATGAGAGCCTGCGGCGTGAGATGCGCCAGCTGGAGGGCGCGTGGCTGTCGAATGTGGCGCTCGAACGCTCCAAGCAGCGCCTGCAGAAGCTGCCGTTCGTCGAGAGCGCCGAGATGAGCACCGAGCAGGTGCCGGGATCTCCGGATCTGGTGGACGTCAATTTTGCCGTCAAGGAGCGGCCGAGCGCGACCATCGGCGG
>DASXLF010000102.1:0-1776 GCA_036496405.1 Steroidobacteraceae bacterium
TCCGTTGTTGCGCGCCAGGCCAGGATGCGATCGGCATAGCCGGCCGCATCGGACGGAGCCGCGCCCAATCCGGTCATGAAGCCCACAAGCAGGGGTTTCGGCGCGGCATTGAGATCGATGCGCGCGGCTTCGGAGCGGAACGTCACGGTCACCCTGCCCGCGCCGACTTTGGCATTGAAAGTTCCACTCGTCGGACGCGTGGCTTCGCTGGCCGACGTCAATTGATAAGCGGTGATTTCGACGCCGGCGGTCTCCAGCGCCTCGGCCTGGACCCGGTCGGTGCTGCCGGCCACCACGACGGCGGTGTTGGTGACATAGGTCAAATAGATCAGCACCAGCGCCGACAGCGCCGCGAGGATCCACAATACCGCGACGACGATAAAGCCCCGCGCATTCCGCTGCCTGCCGCTGGATACCAGACCAGATTCCATGACATCAGACACAGCCCGTCAGAGCTGCTCCTCCCTCTTTGGGGCTTCCGGGTTCAGCCGCGCAGCCAGGCAGACGTCGGTATTTTTCGCCCGTGCGCATTCGGCCCAGGCGTCGGCGTGGACGATGGCCGCACTGGACACGCCGAGCACCTGCCCGGTGGCCGCGTCCCGCACCGCGACCCGGATTTTCTCCGGCAACTGCATCTTGCCGCGCCATTCCGGCTGCCAGACCTGGTCCGGTCCCGCATAGGAAAATTTCACGCGAAACGGTGCACGGATCAGCACCACCTGATCGGCAAAACGGATCTGCGCATCCCGGGCCATTGGCACGAACGGCGCGCGCTCACGCACCAGCGCAAGGCCCTGGCTATCGGCCTTCTCAACCAACCTGACGACTTCGAGGCCGGGACGCGTGCTGGGACCGACCGCGGTCCGCACGAAGGTGACGGCAAGTTCAGTCCCCTCGAATAGCGGCACCTTGGCATCGCTATTGATCGGTATCATCTCGGCCACCGACAGGTCGGCGACGACGCGGTCGAGGCCGAGCGCCAGCCGCTCGGTGCGCTGCACCCGCGCCATCCCCCGGTTCCAGTTCGGCAGCCACTGCGCCGTCACCGTCGCCAGCGCGGCCAGGATCGCCGTCATCAACAGCGTCGCCACCAGCACTTCGATCAGCGTGAAGCCGGCCTCACCGGCCCGCGCGCGTTGCGGGTTCGCGCTCATTCGGCGGCCTTCGGCACCAGCCGCACGGTGGTGAACTGGATGGCTGGACCATCCGGCGCCTGCAGCCGCATGGTCACGGCGAGCGGCACGAAACGCTGATTTTGCGGGGCGTCGCTGGTGGGCGATGTATCCATCGGGGAGACGTCGATCCGCCAGCGGTGGCCGGCGAGTTGCCCGGACTGCCGGCCGGACTTCAGGAGATTGCGCGCGGGCAATTCGGCGAGCAGCGTCTCGGCGGCTCCGGTGAGGGCCAGCCGCTGGTTGATCGTGCGGGTGCCTTTCACGCTGGTGGCGATCACGGCGCCGATCGAGGACAGCACGGCGGCAACGATCGCCAGCGCCACCAGCACCTCGATCAGGGTAAACCCTGCGGCGTCAGAGCAGCTTCTTCGGGACAATATCGACGCCTCCGGTAAGCCAGTTGACGCGCACCTCATATCCCATCCCCGGACGCGCCAGCGCGATCACGCCGCCGCACGACATCCCCGAGGGAAAAAAATTGATCGACCTGCCCGCGGTGCGATCCGCGCATCGCGACGCCAGCATCGCCTCCAGAGTGACGTCCTTTGGCAGGCGAATGGTGCGACCGGTTACGCCCGAGCGGATCCAGCGCGCCTCGGCG
>DASXLF010000103.1:0-5446 GCA_036496405.1 Steroidobacteraceae bacterium
CGGGCAGCGACCTCGCGGTCTCGCATTGTCCCCAGCAACGCCAGTTCCTCGACAGTCCACGGCGGACCGTGGCATCCAGGCGGAATCACGCCGCGCTCCTTCTGAGCGCGGCTCATCCTCTCCCTGGCTTCTGCCGACGCCTTCCGGCCACGATTGCCCTCGTGGAGTGCCTTCATCACATCCGCCGGCCGTGGCCTGCCACGCATTGCCGCGCTGATCTTCGCGTTCTTGCATGGATCCTTGGCCGAGGCGAGGAACGCCGCCCGCCGCTGTGGGTAGCCATCGACGCCGCGCTGATGTCGCAAACGGCGCGTGCCTTCGGTCGCGTCGGACACTCCCAGAGCCTTCCGCCAGCGGCCGACGGTATCCCTGGACACGGCCCATGCCGCCGCAAGCGCCGAGGCGCTTTCCTTCCAAACGGCGCGCACTGGGACCGAGCGGCAAAAGAGAGCCAGTGGTGAGCGGTTTGAGAGCGCCGCTTGGAAGCGATGACGCTACGGCTGTCCGCTATCGTTTCCTTGGCTGCATCTGTCTCAAACAGTCTCCTTCCCTGTCTGGTTGATCCGGGCTCGCATAGACTGGTGACTGCCAGCTCCAGCGCGCGTTGAATAGCGCCCGAGGAGAACGTTAGCGCGTTCTCCCCGGGCTGTCCCTTGGGAGTGATTGCTTCTCCCGTGGGCTGCCGTCATGATAAGTGCCAGGCGCGGGCGCGACGACCGCGACCGCGGCTCTGCTTGCGCAAAGGCTGCGGCCGCGAGTACCAGCCGCGACGCTGGAACCAGCGTTATTGCCAGGATCCCGAGTGCCGGCGACTGCTGCGCCTCTGGCAGGCGGCCCAGCGCCAGGCCCGCCGACGGCAGAACGCCTCAGTCAAAGCGCAGCACGCCGCAGCGCAACGCGCGCGCCGCCAGCGTGCGCGCTCCGCGCCGCAACCCGCAGCGACAGCGACGCCTGCGCCGGCGCGTGGTCACGCAGCAAAAATTATTTTGCCGTCCCCCTGCTGCGCCCGGCCAGGTTGCCATGAGCCGCCCTTGAAGTCGGTCCGCAACCGGGCGCGCTTCTGCTGCTCCGCCTGCCGCCAGGCTCTGCGCCGGGTTGTCGATCGCGAACGCAAATGGCGGTGGCGTGGGACTTTCAAAGGCCAGCGTCAGCGCCGCCAGGAGTACGCGCGCGCCCGTGCCCGGCGCTGCCAGCAGCAACACGACCGCGTCAGCGCGGCCTCGTCACGGCCGCCGCCGCCGTGACCGGGCCGACGGGCCGCGCCGGTCGACACCTATCGCGTTGGCCCTGCCAACTTGCTTTGCTGGGACGGAGCGTTCGCTCACGCTGCCGACACGTTGGCTCACCCAAAGGAGTCGCAACCATGATCGAAAAACGCGTGCTGGTTCCCACTCGACTGCGCCGACCGCCGGCCACCGGCTGGTCCTGGGTCGATCGCCGCTTTCTGCGCGAGCATGGCGACTATCTGTCGCGGGAGGCCCTGCTGCTCTACCTGTTCCTGGCCGCGGTGGCCGACCGGCATGGCCTGTCGTTCTACAGCGACCACGTGCTGACCAGCCGCTTACGCCTGACGCAGCCGGTGCTGGAGCAGGCGCGGCAGGAGTTGCTGCAGCGCGATCTGCTCGCCCTGCAGTTGCCGCTCGTCCAGGTGCTGACGCTGCCGACGCCAGGTATTCAGCGCCGAGCCGAGCCGGGCCAGGGACTGATCGTGCTCGGCGAACTGTTCCGCCAGGCAGCTGCTAGCAAGGGGAGGAAGCCGTCATGAACGTCGCCTTGTGGGCCGAGATCCGGCGTCTGGCCGAGATCGACAAGCTCTCTGGCCGCGTCATCGCGCGGCGTCTGCACTGCTCGCGGCACACCGTGGCCGCCGCGCTCCAACTCCAGCAACCGCCGACAGGCACGGCTGCCCCTCGCGCCGGCCTGCTCCAGCCGTACTTCGAGCAGATCCAGGGACTGCTGGCCAAGTATCCCGACCTGTCGGCCGTGCGTATCCGCGAGGAGATCGCCCGCGGTCCGCAGGGCTACACCGGCAGCGCTACGCTCGTGCGCCGCTACCTGCGCAAGGTCCGGCCGGCGCGCGGTCGCGTTTACCAGGAGGTCGAGCACAAGGTGGCTCAGGCCATGCAGGTCGATTGGGGCGACTGCGGCTACGTCCAGGTGGGCGCGACGCGACGCAAGGTGTCGGTGTTCGTGGCCGTGCTCTGCTACAGCCGGCTGGTGTATATCGAGTTCACCCTCAGCCAGCGCAAGGCCGAGTTTTACCGCGGCCTGGCCAACGCCCTGACCTTCTTCGGCGGCAGCCCACGCGTGCTGATCGTCGACAACCTCAAGGCGGCCGTGCTCAATGGCGCCGGCCGCAGCGCCTGTTTCCATCCCGAGTTGTTGGCCCTGTGCGGCTACTTCTGTCTGCAGCCGCTCGCCTGTGCCGCACGCGACCCGGAGTCGAAAGGCGTCGTCGAAGGCAGCGTCCGCTATGTCAAGCACAACGCCCTGGCCGGCCGCGCCGACGAGTTGACGCGCTTCGAGGACTACCTGGCCCTGGCCCCTTACTGGCGCGATCAGGTCGCCAACGTGCGCCTGCACGAGACCACACGGCAGCGGCCGCTCGACCGCTTCGAGCAAGAGCGGGCCCTGCTGCGAGCCTTGCCCACGATCCCCTTCGACAGCGATGAGATCGTGCCGGTCGTCGTCAGCCCGCAAGCACGCATCGCCTTCGACGGCAATCGCTATTCGGTGCCGCCGCAGTTCGCGCGGCGGCCGCTGACCGTGCGTGCCCGCCGCGACGAGCTGCGCCTGCTGCACGAAGGCCAGGTCGTCGCCCAGCATGTCCGCAGCTACGAGCGGGGCCAGGTGCTCGTGCTGCCGGAGCATCAACTGGCCGTGCTGGCGCTGCGGCAGCGGCCGCGACAGCAGGCGCTGGCACAGGCCTTCGATGCCTGGGGACCCGAGGCCCGCGCCTTCCATCTGCAGCTCAACCGCCTGCCGCTCAAGACCGGCGTGCACCTGCGCCGCTTGCTGGGCCTGGCCCAACTCTACGGCCGCACCGAGGTGCTGGCGGCCATGGCCCAGGCCGTCGAATTGGCCAGCTACGATGCCGCGGCGGTCGAGCATCTGCTCCTGGCCGAACGCCGCCGCCAGCAACTGCCGACGCCAACGCTGCCCACGCCCAAACGCCGCGAACTCATCGACGACATCGAGCTCGACCCCGCCGACCCCGCTCTGTACGACCGCTTCTGCAAAGACACCGAGGAGGATGACCATGGCACGCGCTGACCAGCCGACGCAACTCGACCGCGACCTGGCCGACCTCAAGCTCCTGGAAATCGCCCGCGGCTACCGCGAGGTGCTCGACGAAGCCGCCCGCAAAGGCAGTTCGATGCTCGAGGTGCTGGCCACGCTCCTCGGCATGGAACAGACCGTCCGCCAGCAGCGGGCCCTGGAACGCCGCCTCCGCCAGGCCCGCCTGCCCAAGCAAAAGACCCTGGCCGACTACGACTTCAACTTCCCCAAACGCGTGCCCAGGACCGCTATCGTGCGCCTGTTCGACTGCGAGTTCATCCCACGCCACGGCTGCGCCGTCCTGATCGGCCCGACCGGCACCGGCAAGACCCATCTCCTGGACGCCCTGGGCTACAGTGCGTGTGAGCGCGGCTACTCGGTCTACTATACGCGCGTGGTCGATATGCTCAATCAACTCACCACGGCCCAGATCCAGGGCCGGTTGGCCAAGGCACTCAAGACCTACGTCCGTCCGCAACTGCTTCTCCTCGATGAGCTGGGCTATCTGCCTATCGACAAGCGCGGGGCCGACCTGTTGTTCCAGGTGGTTGCTGCCCGTTATGAAACCGGCTCGATCGTGATCACCACGAATCGAACCTTCCGGGAATGGGGCCACCTCTTCGATGTGGACAACACCCTGGCCACGGCCTTGATCGATCGGCTGATGCATCACGGAGAAGCCCTGGTCATCAAAGGAGACAGCTATCGCCTGAGAGACAAAGACGACAACCCAGCCGAGCCATCCAGCGACTGACGTCAGCCAGCGTTGGCGCCGCCGGTAGCCTCGTGCGTGGCCGGTGAGCCAACGGCGTGACCGGACGGGAAGTCCAGTCCACCCTCGCGTGCGGCCCATCGCGTGCGCGAGCGGCCGAGCGGTACCCTCGCGGAGCCAAGCCACCAGGCCCTGCTCCCGTGTTGCCGGCAGCTTCCTGTGCAAGCTTTGCCCGCGCACACGGGTCATCCTGGCCGGCTCTGGCCAACCCCGACGCACCCTTCGGCGGTGGTCCCGTCCTCTCACGCCGGGCTCAGCAGCCGCGCAGCGACGCACCGGCGGCTCCGCGTCCCGCTCGCGTCAGGCCACCACTCCTGGCCACCCCTGCCTCCGCGCCGTGACCTGCGTGCCGAGCTGCGCCCGCGTGCGCGCCGCGCACGCCGCGCCCCTGCCGCGCTCCCCACTGGCTCTCTGCTCCCGCTCAAAACTGGCTCTGTTCTGTCGCTCGGTGCCAACCGCCTGTTAAGCTACAGGTAGGACCAGGAAAGGGGCAAGCAATGGCAGGTAAGCGCAAGACGCACAGCGCGGGGCTCAAGGCGCAGGTCGCCTTGGCGGCACTCAAGGGCGATCGCACGGTGAACGAACTGGCGAGTCAGTTCGCTGTCCACCCCACCCTGATTCACAGCTGGAAAAAGCAGCTGCTGGCCGGGGCGGAGGAGGTCTTCGCCAGCGGCAGCAAGGTGCCGGCGGTCGACGCCGAGGCGGTGCAAGGGCAGTTGTACGAGCAGATCGGCTGGCTCAAGATGGAGTTGGACTGGGTGAAAAAAAAAGCTGCCAGCCTCGGCTGACGCGTTGCGGGCGCTGGTCGAGCCCGAGCATCCGACGCTGAGCCGACGTCGGCAGTGTGCTCTGCTGGGACTGAATCGTGCGAGCTTTTATTACCAAGCGGTGACGGAGAGCGAAGAAAACCTGCGGCTGATGCGGCAGCTCGACGCGGAGTACACGCGGCATCCGTTCTACGGCAGCCGCAAGCTGACGCGGTGGCTGCAGGACCAGGGCGAGGAGGTGAATCGCAAGCGCGTGCAGCGGCTGATGCGGGTGATGGGTCTGGAGGCGATTTACCCCAAGCCGCGCCTGAGCCAGGGCGGGAAAGGTCACCGGATATTCCCGTACCTGCTCCGCGGCGTGACGGTGGCGCGGCCCAACCAGGTGTGGAGTGCGGACATCACCTATGTGCCGTTGAGCACGGGCTTCATGTACTTGGCGGCGATCATCGACTGGTACAGCCGCTACGTGCTGGCCTGGCGGTTGTCGAACACGCTGGAGGCGGCGTTCTGTGTCGAGGCGGCCGAAGCGGCCTTGGCTCGGGCACGACCGCAGATCTTCAACACCGACCAGGGAGCCCAGTTCACCAGCGCTGCGTTCACGTCGCTGCTGGTGGGCCACCAGGTGGCC
>DASXLF010000104.1:0-1675 GCA_036496405.1 Steroidobacteraceae bacterium
CGTGGCTATTCGCGAACGCAGCCGCCGAAGCCAGCAGTGGCGCATCGTCGAAGGTCGCGAAGCCGTTGGTGACGGCATGCGTCGCGGCATTCGCCACAGTCAGGTTTGTGGTGCCTCCTCCGCCGGTCACGGTCGTCGTCAGCACGCCATTCTGCGCGCTGGATGGTGCGCTGGTTGGCAGCCATCCGTAACCGTACAGGTTGGACGTCATCGTGGCGCCGAAATCGTCGAACCAGGTCACGCCCGGCCAGGAATAGCCGAGCAGAGTCCAGGTGCCGCTCGTGCGCCCGTAAACCGCGTACTCGAACGCGCCGCTCACCGCGCTCCACGTGATGTGGTTGCACACGAACCAGCCCAGCGTGCCGCCCGTCGCCGTTGTCGCCGACGGAGTGCTGTTGCCGGTGGCCACGACGAACGTCGTCGAGTTTGTGACCGATGTTACGGCGTATTGCCCGCCGAAAAAGCTGTCATTGCTCGTGCCGGCCACCGAAACCACTGCGCCCACCGACATCGGGCAACTGGCCGAGCAAGTGATCGTCATGGTGCCATTGATTTCTGAAAGCGTGCTGATCGTCTGCGTCAGCGCGCCCAGAGCGTTGCCGGTCGTGGTTGTGCCCGCGGTGCTGGCCGCTGTGTACGCGCCCCAAAGGTTGTTCGCTGGTGTTGCCGACCAGGTTCCGAGCGCCACCACTTTGTAGCTGAAGCTAGTGCCGCCGCTTGGCGCGTTTACGTCGATACCGGTGCCGGTCGCGTGCGCGGCCAGGCTTGGCGCGACGGTCGGCGCGCCCGGAGTGCTGAGCGTATTCGTCGCGCCAGCGCCATAGAGCGAGATGCCATCGCCATTGTGAAACTGCGCCGCAGCCGCACACGAAAGAGCGCTGCTAGTGGCTGTAACCGTGCATGTTGTCGTGTAGCCAGAGTTAGAGATCGCCCGTGCGCCATACGCGCCCACGTCCACCCATGGCGTCGGCCCCTGGAAGGTTTGCGACGCGCTCCAAATGTTGGCCTGAGCTGTCGACGGCACAGGGCCGCCGTTCACCGAAAGCGTGCCGGTGACGGCGGCGCTTCCACTCACCGTGAGGTTGCCGCCAAGCGTAAGCGAGAAAGCATTGATCCCGCTGGTCGTCGAAATCGTCGCAAAAGTCGGATTGCTAGGATCGTTCGGCAGAATCACATTTTGCAGCTGTTTCGTCGTGATGCTTGGCCCGGAGATCTCGATCTCGTAGCGTCCGGGCGCGGCATAAAAGCTATAGTTCCCCAGCCCGTCGGTGGTCGTGGGGTTCGCCAGCGCCTGCGTTAGCGCAGGATCGGAGTAAATATTCGCGAGCGGCGAGCAAGGCTGCCCGGTCGCGCTCGCCGTGCAGACGCGCACTGTAGAGCCAGCCATCGGCCGCCCCTGCGCATTGAACACGATGTCGTCCTTACGCGACCCCTGCGCACGCGCAATCGCTGGGCACAGAGCGATGCATAGCACCGCGCACGTCGCAACCAGCATCGCCCCTCGCAACACGTGAGAATCCCAAGGGGAACATTCCTCGTCGCGACTTCGATCGCTGGCTGCCCCACGCGCCGGCTTTGCGTGTGGGTCCGTCCCGCCCACACAGCGAGTGGCACTCGCAGCAGGCGCGAATCGCAACGCGACCAGCTTCGGCGCCAGCATCCGCAATAGGCCCAC
>DASXLF010000105.1:0-1725 GCA_036496405.1 Steroidobacteraceae bacterium
CTGCCGGTGCCGAGCGCCTGCGAGCGCTCGGGCCAGGCGATTAAATAGAGGGCTAGCAGCCTGTCGGAGTGAGTTCGCGGGCCGCGCGGGTTTGGTCGATTTTTGGCACGCCGGCGGGCTATCAGTGCGCCAGTTTACCCAAGAAGGGCGCGGTTTTTCCTCAGACCGCGCCTGCGAGGACACATAGTCTCTTTATGTTCCAGGCCATGGTCACGAGTTTCCATTCGCCCCGAACTTTGTCCAGGCCGCGCAGCGAGAATTGCCGGAAGCCCATCACCGATTTGATGATCCCGAACACCGGTTCCGGTATCTGCTTGCGCAACGCATAAAGCGCCTTTCCAGCCTTGGTTTGCAGGCGATGCCCCATTGCCTCGGCCGGCGTCGGGTCGGCCGGTGCTGGCGGATCGGCTTCGGTGCGTTCGCCAAGCGGCGGGTAATGATCCTGACGGCCCTGTGCGATCAGCGGTTCAATTCCCGCGGCAGCGCACGCATTGACGTTACCCGCGCTGAAGTATCCTGTATCCGCCAGCAAACTATCGGCCTGCCCGAGCGCTTCCGGCAATCCCGCAAGTGCTGCCAGCATCGGCTCCACCTGCTGCTTGTCGTTGGGCGCCTGCACCACGTCGGCGGCGACCACCAGCAGGCTGCCCGCGGCCACCGCCGCCTGTGCGTTGTAGCATTGATCGAAACCGCCGCCGGCGACCGGCATGATCCGCGATTCTTCATCGGTCAGGTTGACCTGATCCGCCGGACCTGGCGCTTCTACCGGTGGTGCCGGCGCTCGCCCGCCCGGCTTCTTGCCGGTCTTGGCTGTCTTGGCGTCCCGCGCTGCCATCTTGGCATCATGCTCGGCCTGCTCGCGCGCATGGCGTTCCTTCGCCCGCGCCTCGATGATCGCCCGCGCCCGGGCGATCTCGGCGAGGCGCTTGTCGCGCCGCGCCAGCTCTTCCGGGATCGACATCCCATCCGGCACATCAGCCTGATCGGCCGCTTCGGCCATCGCGGTGAGCTTGGCAACCTCCTCGCGCAGCTGCATCTCGATCTGGCCCGCACGCTCATATGACAGCGCGCTGTGGCGACTGGCGTTGGCGTGGATCTTGGTGCCATCGAGCGCCACTGTGCCCAGCTTCAGCATCCCCATCTCGCGCGCCATCACCAGCACCTGCACGAACAACGCTTCGATCTGCTTGAGGAAGCGCCGGCGGAAGCTGGCGATCGTGTCGTGGTCGGGGTGCTGGTTGGCGGCGATGAAGCGGAACGCAACCGAATCGTAGGTCGCACGCTCCAGTTTGCGGCTCGAAAACACACCAGTCGCGTAGCCGTAGACCAGCAGTCCCAGCACAACACTTGGATGGTAGGACGCCTCTCCGGAGCCACGGTAGTCGCCGGTCATCGCACGCAGATCGAGGCCCTCGATCACCTCGACCACGAACCTCGCCAAGTGCCGTCCCGGCAGCCATTCATCCACCGACGGCGGCATCAGAAATCCGGTGGCTCGGTCGACAGGGCGGAAGTTGCTCATCTGGAAGCGCCACCGGGCAAGAGACAAAACGAATCAGTGGCCAGATTCTACACAGCCCCGCCGAGCTGCGTTAAGTCCGACAGGCTGCTAGGCGGCAATTCGCTCTGCTCCGCCCATGTAAGGTCGCACCACCTCCGGCACGACGACCGATCCATCCGCCTGCTGATACGTTTCCATGACCGCGATCAGCGCTCGGCCCAACG
>DASXLF010000106.1:0-8951 GCA_036496405.1 Steroidobacteraceae bacterium
AGCAGGTCGAGTCGCGCATGATCGACCTGGTGGGCGCGGATCCCAGCAACCGTTCCTTTCGCCAGGTATCGGTCAGCGATTACCTGCGCGCCACACACGCCGAGGACAAACAGCGCGGCAAGGGCGCCGCGGTGGGCGTGATCGTCGCCAGCGGCGAGATACTCGATGGCAAGCAGCCGCCGGGCTTCGTGGGTGGTGAATCAACGGCACTGCTGCTGCGCCAGGCACGCCTGGACAACGACATACGCGCTCTGGTGCTGCGCGTGGATAGCCCCGGCGGCAGCGTACTGGCCTCCGAACAGATCTATCGCGAAGTGCGGGCGCTCAAGGAGGCCGGCAAGCCCGTGGTGGTGTCGATGAGCGATGTCGCGGCCTCGGGTGGCTACTATATCGCCGCACCTGCGGATGAGATCATTGCCAGCGCCAATACCATCACCGGTTCGATCGGGGTATTCGCGAGTATCCCGACATTCAGCCGCACCCTGGCCAAGCTGGGCGTCAACGTCGATGGCGTGGGCACGACGCCCTTATCGGGCGCGATGCGCCTCGACCGGCCCATGTCCGAGGGCGCTAGCAAGCTGTTGCAGATCACAGTGGATCACACCTACGAGCAGTTCCTGGCTCGGGTGGCGGCCGGACGCGGCAAGACCCGCGATGCCGTCGACACGATTGCTCAGGGCCGCGTCTGGGCCGGTGTGGATGCGCTGCCGATCGGTCTCATCGATCGCATTGGCAGCTACCGCGATGCGGTGCAATCGGCCGCCAAGCGCGCCGGACTACAAGGCGCCTACGGCGTGCGCCGCATCGAGCCGGAACTGGGTTGGGCGCAGCAACTGCTGCTGCAGGTGCGCTCCACGGGCGAACACCTACTGGAACACATCGGCTGGACACAGGGCCCCGCCCGCGCGCTGGCGCAGCGCCTGGCACCGCTGGATCGCGAGCTGGCGCGCTGGGCACGGCTCACCACGCCGCACGCGCTCTACGCCTATTGCTTCTGCACGGTGGAGTGAGCGCGAGCTCAACGCAGCAGCGTCAGACCACTGGCATGGCGCGGTGCCAGTTCGCGCCAGCGCATACGGGCGGTCAGCGTGACCAGACACAGGCCCGCGGTGCGCAACTCGATGGGCGCCGCATTGCGGTTGAAGCTCTGCGCCAGCTCGCTCAAGCCCGGGTTGTGACCGACGATCAACAGTGTGTTGATAGAGTCCGCACAGCGCCGCAGTGGGCCGAGCAGGGCTTCCGGATTGCCCAGATACAAGGCCGGCTCGAACTGTAAGGCATCGCCCAGTTGCAGTTCGGCGGCGACGATGAGCGCAGTTTCCCGCGCGCGCAGTGCCGGGCTGCCGATCAGCGCCTCACACACCAGTTCCGCGCGCGCAATCGAGTGCGCTGCCTCCAGTGCTTCCGCACGGCCGCGCGGGCTCAAGGGGCGGTCGATGTCAGCCCGGCCCAGCGCCTCTTCGGCGTTCGCATGCCGCAACAGCAGCAGCCGTTTCACGCCCACGAGACCTACCAGGTCATCCCGGTTTGCAGGCGCGCCGCGTCGGACATCATGGACTGGCTCCAGGGCGGGTCGAAGGTCAGGTTGACTTCGACGCGACCAATGGTCGGAATGGTTTCGAGCTTTTCCCTCACGTCCTGCACCAGCACGTCGCCCATGCCACAGCCGGGTGCCGTCAGGGTCATAGTGACGCGGATATCGCGCGTCTGGTCCGACCCCGGCGTCACCTCGCACTCGTACACCAGTCCCAGATCGACGATGTTGATCGGAATCTCGGGATCAAAACAGCTGCGCATCTGCTGCCAGGCCAGCTCGCGCACATCCGCCTCGGTGGCGTTGGGCGGCAGCTGCGGCGGGCGCACGATTTCCTTGCCGATGGCGTCGGCCTGATCGCCGGCGAGGCGATATAGGTTGCCGTCAACATAGAGTGTGAAACTGCCGCCGAGCGCCTGCGTGATATAGCCGGCGAGACCGAGCTTGAGCGTGATTGGCTGGCCGCCGGGCACCATGACGGCCTCGACATCGCGCTGAATGACCACCGGCTCGTTTTCGTAGGCGCGCATGCTTATTCCGTCGAGACCGGCGTCTTGGCGTCGGCGAGCGCGGCATGCAGCGTGTGCCAGCACAGGCTGGCGCACTTGACGCGAGCGGGAAATTCCACCACCCCGCCAAGCGCCGCCAGCTTGCCGAGTTCGTGCTCTCCGGGCTGCTCGCGCCCGGTCAGCAGCGCGTGCACTTGCGCGTACAACTGCTCGACCTCCTCGCGCCGGCGACCCTTGACGGCCTCGCTCATGAGCGAGGCCGAGGCCATGGAAATCGCGCAACCTTGTCCCTCGAAGCGTAGGTCGCTGACGCGGCCATCCTGCATGCGCAGCGTGATGTCGAGCACATCGCCGCACAACGGATTGCGTCCCGCGGCCGAGGCGTCCGCCGGATCCAGGCGGCCGAAATTCCGTGGACTGCGGTTGTGATCGAGAATGACCTCGCGGTACAGCTCCTTGAGATCCATCAGCCGAATAACTCCCGGACCTTGCGCAGGCCCTGCACCAGGCGTTCGACATCGTGCTGGTCGTTGTAGCAGCCGAAGGAAGCGCGTGCCGTGGCCGGCAGGCCATAAAACTGCATCAGTGGCATCGCGCAATGATGACCGGTGCGAATGGCGATGCCCTCGCTGTCGAGAATGGTGCCGATATCGTGGGGATGAATGCCGTTCATGGTAAACGACACCACCGCGGCCTTGCCGGGTGCCGTGCCGATCAGACGCACGCCCGGCAGCGCCCGCAGACGCTCGGTGGTCAGCTCCAGCAAGGCGTGCTCGTGCGCGGCAATGGCCGCGCGTCCCAGGCTGTCGACGTACTCGAGCGCCGCACCGAGGCCAACAGCACCGGAAATGTTGGGCGTGCCGGCCTCGAATTTTCCCGGCAGCTCGTTGTACGTGGAGGACTCGATGGTGACCGATAGGATCATATCGCCGCCGCCCTGCCATGGCGGCATGGACGCCAGCAACGATTCGCGTCCGTACAGCACGCCGATACCCGTGGGCCCGTAAACCTTGTGGCCGGAGAAGGCATAGAAATCGCAGTCCAGCGCCTGCACGTCCACGCTCGCGTGCGCCACTGCCTGTGCGCCGTCGAGCAGCACCGGTATCTGCTGCGCATGCGCGAGCCGCACGATCTCCTGCACCGGCAATACCGTGCCGAGCGAGTTTGAAACATGTGCCACCGCGACCAGTTTGGTGCGCGCTGTCAGCATCTGCCGGAACGCGGCCATATCGAGCTCGCCGATGTCAGTGATCGGCGCGGCGCGCAGTACAGCGCCGGTGGCGGCACAGATAATCTGCCACGGCACGATGTTGGCGTGGTGCTCGAGATAGGTGATCAGCACTTCATCGCCGGCTTTGAGGTGTCCGCGGCCCCAGCTGTTGGCGACCAGGTTGATGGCTTCGGTGGCGCCGCGTACGAACACGATTTCGCGGCTCGAGCGCGCGTTGATGAAGCGTCGCACCGTGTCGCGGGAGCGCTCATAGGCGTCGGTCGCCCATTGGCTCAGACTGTGCACGCCGCGATGCACGTTCGCGTGCAGCGAAGTCTCGTAGTGCTCGACCGCACGCAGCACCGCCAGCGGGCGCTGCGAGGAGGCGGCGCTGTCGAGATACACCAGGGGCTTGCCATGAATGTTGCGCCCCAATAGCGGAAAGTCGGCGCGCACGCGCGCGACATCGTAGTCGGATCGCACGGCCGCGGGGCTGGCATTCACGTCAGCGCCCCCACAGCGAGCACGTCCTGCAACTGCCCGGCGGCCAGGCGTTCGGCTTCGGCGCGCAAACCCGGCACATCGATCTCGCGCAGCACGTCGCTCAGGAACGCCCACTTGAGCAGGGCGCGCGCGGTCTGGCGATCGATGCCGCGGGCCAGCATGTAGAACAACAGCTCCTCATCGAGCCGGCCGGTGGTGGCGCCGTGCACGGCACGCACTTCGTCGGTCAAAATTTCCAGCCGTGGCCGCAGATCGATTTCGGCGCCCGCGCCCTCGATCAGTCCGCGCAGTGATTGGCGCGCCTGTGAGCCCGGTGCATTTGCGGCAATGTGAATATGACCGCTGAAGGCGACGCGCGCACGCTCATCGGCGATGCCGCGAAACAGCTCCTCGGTGCTGGTGTCGGCGGCGCCGTGTTCAACTTTGAGTGCGACATCGTGCACCTGCTGGCCGCGGCCGACGGCTATGGCCTGCCAGGCGAGGGTAGCGGCGCGACCGGCAAGTTGCACCAGCGCGCTGGTGCGGGCGGTGCCGGCGCCCACTGCTACGGAGCGCACGGTATAACGCGCCTGTTCGGCAAGATGCGCCCACAGCGTATCGGCGAACACCGTGCCTTGACCGTACTGCTGCAGTCGATAATGCGTGAGCGCTGCGGCGCGCCCGAGTTCCACGGTGAGATTGCAGGCCACCAGGGCCGGCGCGGCCGCGTGGCCGAGATGGCGTTCGATGAGCCGTAGGTGGCTGCCAGGCTGCAGATGCAATTGCAGGCGCGGGTAAACGGCCCCGGCCGCCGCGCGATCGCTGCTGATGAACAATATCTCGATCGCCGCTTCACCGCGCACGCTCAGTCGCGCCGCATCGTGGGCAAACATGTCGCACAGCAAGCCCAGGCGCTGCTCGGCGGGCCAGACGTGGGATGCGGCGGCATGATTCGCAGCCGAATCGTCCTGCAGTGGGTGGCTGCCGCCGATTTGCACGCCGTCGAGAAAGGTGAGGCGTTCGAAACCCGGTATCGCCGCCGGTAACGCGATGTCGAGGGTGCCCGCCGATGCCGGTCGAAAGCTGTTCAGGCGTTCGAACGCGCGCAGATTGGCGTACCGCCACTGCTCATCGCGCACCGATGGCCAGCCGAGCTCCGACAGCCGCGCGGCGGCGCGGGCGCGCGCGGCGGTCTCTCCGGGCAAGTCCGCGGCGACGCTTTCGTAGTCATGCAGCACCCGTTCGAGGATGCTGCTACGAACGGCGGTGGCTGGCACACTCATGGGTATCAGGCCGCCGCCTGCTCGCTGAGCCAATCGTAGCCGCGCTTCTCAAGTTCGAGCGCCAGCGTGCGATCGCCGCTGCGCACGATGCGGCCGGACGCCAGCACGTGCACGAAATCCGGCACCACATGCTCCAGCAGGCGCTGATAGTGCGTCACCAGCACGATGCAGCGCTCGGCGGAGCGCAGCGAGTTCACGCCGTTGGCCACCACCTTGAGGGCATCGATATCCAGTCCCGAGTCGGTCTCATCCAACAGTGACAGCTTCGGCTCGAGCACCAGCATCTGCAATATTTCATTGCGCTTCTTCTCGCCGCCCGAGAAACCTTCGTTGACCCCGCGGCCGAGAAAACTCTCATCGATATGCATGAGCTGCGTCTTGGAGCGTACCAGCGCCAGAAACTCGAACGCGTCGAGTTCACCCAGACCACGCTCGCGGCGCGCGGCATTAAGCGCCGTCTTGAGCAGGTAGGCGTTGTTGACGCCTGGAATCTCCACCGGGTACTGAAAGCCGAGGAACAGTCCGGCGCGCGCACGCTCTTCAGGCGCCAGCGCCAGCAGATCCCGCCCCTCGAAACTGGCGCTGCCCGACACGATCTCGTAGCCCGGTTTGCCCGCCAGCACGTAGGCGAGGGTGCTCTTGCCGGAACCATTGGGCCCCATGATCGCGTGCACTTCACCGGCGCGGACCGCCAGGGATACGCCCTTGAGCACCATCTGGCCGCCGACGCGCGCATGCAGGTCGCGCACTTCAAGCATGGGTGCAGTAGCCTCGACGCTCATCCCACGGCTCCTTCCAGGCTGACCGCCAGGAGTGCTTGAGCTTCTACCGCAAATTCCATCGGTAACTCCTTGAATACAGAGCGACAAAACCCGCTGACAATCATGTTGACCGCGTCCTCGGCACTGACCCCGCGCTGCAGGCAGTAGAACAGCTGTTCGTCGCTGATGCGGGAGGTGCTGGCCTCGTGCTCGACGATGGCGCTCGGGTTGCGCACCTCTACGTACGGAAAAGTGTGGGCGCCACAATGCTTGCCCATCAGCAAAGAATCGCACTGGGTGAAATTGCGGGCGTCGGTGGCCGAGGGCAGGATTTTCACCAGCCCGCGATAGGCATTCTGACCATGCCCGGCGGATATGCCCTTGGAGACAATGGTGCTGCGCGTGTTGGCGCCGATATGAATCATCTTGGTGCCGGTATCGGCCTGCTGATAATTGTTGGTGGTCGCCACCGAATAGAACTCGCCGATCGAGTTCTCGCCGCGCAGGATGCAGCTCGGGTACTTCCAGGTGATGGCCGAACCGGTCTCGACCTGGGTCCACGAAATGTGCGAGTTGCGGCCGCGACATTCACCGCGCTTGGTGACGAAGTTGTAGATGCCGCCGCGGCCCTGCTCATCGCCCGGATACCAGTTCTGGACGGTCGAGTATTTGATGCGCGCATCATCCAGCGCCACCAGCTCGACCACGGCCGCGTGCAGCTGGTTCTCATCGCGCATGGGCGCGGTGCAACCTTCCAGATAGCTCACGTAACTGCCGGCATCAGCGATGATGAGGGTGCGCTCGAACTGTCCGGTATTGGCCGCATTGATGCGAAAATAAGTCGACAGCTCCATCGGACAGCGCACGCCGGGGGGCACATACACAAACGAGCCGTCGCTGAATACTGCCGAGTTCAGCGTGGCGTAGAAGTTATCGGTGTAGGGCACCACCGTGCCCAGATACCGTTCCAGCAGCTCCGGATGGCGCTGCACCGCTTCGGAAAACGGACAGAATATGACCCCTGCGGCCGCCAGCTTGTCCTTGAAGGTGGTGGCAACCGAGACACTGTCGAACACCGCATCGACCGCTACTCCGGCAAGGCGCGCGCGCTCGTGCAGCGGCACGCCGAGCCGATCGTAGGTGGCCAGCAGCTTCGGATCGACATCGGCCAGACTCTTGGGTCCATCGCCTTTTTGTTTGGGCGCGGAGAAGTAGGAGATGGCGTTGTAATCGATGGGCGCATAGCGCAGGTGCGCCCAGTGCGGCTCGCGCATGGTGCGCCAGTGAGACAGCGCCCGCAGCCGCCAGTCGAGCAGGAACTGTGGCTCGTTTTTCTTGCGGGAGATCAACCGCACCACGCTCTCATCGAGCCCGGGCGGCACGGTATCGGCATCGATGTCGGTAACAAATCCGTGCCGATAGCTGCGACTGACCAGCGCGTCGAGTTCGGGAGTGCTCATAGCGGCTCGCGCTTGAGGCTGCGGGTGCTGGGAGCGCCGAGCACCACCGTGATACCACGATCCAGCGCCGAGGTCCGGCTGCCGCCTGAGAGTCCCGCGAGCTCGAGCAGTGAGATTTCCTGTAGCGAGCGGCGAATGGCAATGTTCACGCGCTGCCAAGAGTGCCCCACGCGGCAGGTGCGCTCGATGCCGCAGTGACTGGCCGCTCCCGAGCACTCGGTAAGCGCCACTGGCCCGTCCAGCGCATCCAGAATCTGCGCGGCCGTGATTTCCGTGGCCGCACGGGCCAGGCGATAGCCGCCGGCCGCGCCACGCGTGGACAGCACCAACTCACGGCGATGCAGCTGCTTGAGCAGCTTGGACACCGTAGGCGCCGCCAGGTGCGTCTCCGCCGCCAGCTGAGCGGCCGTAAAGCGCCGCTCGGGCTCGGCAGCCATCCGCGCCAGGATCACGGTCGCGTAGTCAGTCAGTTTGCTAATGCGCAGCATAGCGGTTCCTCAAAGTAGGACGATTTTAGTACTATATGGCGCGCTTGAGAAGCGCCCCGCGCCGTGAGGCCCGCTCTGGCGCGGCTTTGGTATGCTCGCGCACTCATTATTCGGAGGAAATGCAATGTCTGATAGCGACCTGGAACGTGTCGCCGCCGCCATGGTGGGAAAGGGCAAGGGAATTCTGGCTGCTGACGAGAGCAACGCCACTTGCACCAAACGCTTCGACAAGCTCGGTATTCCATCGACCGAGGAGAACCGCCGGGCCTACCGCGAGCTCCTGTTCACTACCGCGGATGCCTCTCAGTGGATCAGCGGCGTGATTTTGTACGACGAGACCATTCGCCAGAAGACGCGCGACGGCGTGCCGTTTCCAGACTTCCTGACCAAGGCCGGCGTCATTCCGGGAATCAAGGTCGACATGGGCGCCAAGGCGCTGGCGCTGCACCCCGGCGAGACCATTACCGAAGGTCTGGACGGACTGCGCGAGCGGCTGGTCGAGTACTACAAACTGGGGGCGCGCTTCGCCAAGTGGCGCGCGGTCATCGATATCACTGCGACCATTCCCACGCGCGGGGCCATTGAAGCCAACGCGCAGGCGCTGGCGCGTTATGCGGCACTGTGCCAGGAACAGAACATCGTTCCGATCGTCGAGCCCGAAGTGCTCATGGACGGAGGCCACACGCTGGAGCGCTGTGAACAGGTCACTGACGCCACGTTGTCGGAAGTGTTCGTGCAACTGGGACGCGCGCGCATCCATCTGGAGGGCATGATCCTGAAGCCCAACATGGTGATCTCGGGCAAGAAGTGCGCGACTCGCGCCACGCCGGAACAGGTGGCCGCGGCCACCTTGCGCTGCCTGAAGCGCCATGTGCCGCCCGCGGTTACCGGAATTGCCTTCCTGTCGGGTGGACAATCCCCGGCCGAAGCCGCATTGCATCTGTCACTGATGAATCGTGCCGGCCCGCTGCCATGGCAGTTGTCGTTCAGCTACGGCCGGGCACTGCAGGATGCGGCCATGTCCACCTGGGGCGGCAAGAGCGCGAACGTGCCGTCGGCACAGAAGGAGTTCCAGAAATGGGCACGCCTCAATGGGCTGGCGCGCAACGGCGCATTCCAGGCCGGCATGGAGCAGCAGGCGGCGTAATGGCGCACCGGCGCGCAACACTGAGGGGCCCGGGCGGTTGAACCAGAGTCGCGAGGATTCAGGCGAGTCGCTGATC
>DASXLF010000107.1:0-1516 GCA_036496405.1 Steroidobacteraceae bacterium
CGATCGCGGCAAGCCGCCGGCGCGGCGCAGCGAGACGCGATAGGGCACACGAAACAGCTGGATGCGCTCGGCAAGATAGCAGACCGCGCCTGCGATCACGAACACGGCCAATGCGATCGCGAGCGGCGCCAGTGCGCTGCCACCGTTCGCCCAGGCCCAGACAAGAGCCAGTGCGCCCAGCGCTGCGATACCGGCCGCCATCAGCCGCTGCACAGCGCCGAGGAGATCGCCGCGCTTCCAGGCCAGCAATGGCGCAAAGGGCATTGCAATCATCAGCGGCACGAACAGCGGCCCGAAGGTCAGGTTGAAGAAGGGCGCACCGACCGAAATCTTGTCACCGGTCACGACCTCCAGCGCCAATGGATAGAGCGTGCCGATGAAGACGGTGGCACAGGCCGTGGCGAGGAACAGATTGTTCAGCACCAGCGCGCCTTCGCGCGAGATCGGGGCAAACAATCCGCCCTGCTTCAGCGACGACGCGCGCCCGGCGAACAGGGACAGGCTGCCGCCGATGAAGACGCAGAGGATCAGGAGGATGAACACTCCCCGCGTCGGGTCGCTGGCAAAGGCATGCACCGAAGTCAGCACGCCCGAGCGCACCAGGAAGGTGCCGAGCAGCGACAGCGAGAAGGTCAGGATCGACAAGAGGATGGTCCAGACCTTCAGCGCGTTGCGCTTCTCCATGACAAGCGCTGAGTGCAGCAGCGCGGTGCCCGCAAGCCAGGGCATCAGCGAGGCATTCTCCACGGGGTCCCAGAACCACCAGCCGCCCCAACCGAGTTCGTAATAGGCCCAATAGGATCCCATCGCGATGCCGAGCGTCAGGAAGATCCAGGCAACGAGCGTCCACGGCCGCACCCAGCGCGCCCAGGCCGCATCGATGCGGCCTTCGAGCAGCGCGGCAATGGCAAAGGAAAACGAGATCGAGAAGCCGACATAGCCGAGATAGAGCATCGGCGGATGCACCGCGAGCCCGATGTCCTGCAGCACGGGATTGAGGTCCCTGCCCTCGATCGGCGGATTTGCAATCCGCAAAAATGGGTTCGAGGTGAGCAGGATGAAGAGATAGAAGGCGCTGGCGATCCAGGCCTGCACCGCCAGCACACGCGCGCGCAACGACAGCGGCAGATTGTTGCCGAAGGCCGCAACCATGCCGCCGAACAGCGCGAGGATCGACACCCACAGCATCATGGAGCCTTCGTGATTGCCCCAGACGCCGGTGATCTTGTAGATCAGCGGTTTCAGCGAATGCGAGTTCTCGTAGACATTGGCGACCGAAAAGTCAGACGTCACATGCAAGGTGACCAGCGCGGCAAACGACGCCAAGGTGAAGGCGAGTTGCGCCAGCGCGGTCGAGCGCGCGACGTTCATCAGTGCCGCATCGCGCCAGTGCGCGCCGAGAACAGGCACGATCGACTGGATCAGCGCAAGTCCGAGCGCCAGCACCAGCGCATAATGTCCGCTCTCGGCAATCATGAGGCGCTCCTTGCGTCACAGCGCGTGGGCGGCGTGATGT
>DASXLF010000108.1:0-1987 GCA_036496405.1 Steroidobacteraceae bacterium
GGAACAGGGTGAGCAGCAGCAGGAGAGTGGGAAATACCGACAGTTCGACCGCGCGCCGGATCTGCACGGCGGACAGGAATACGATGATCGAAGCGGCCATCGAAAGAGCGAGCAAGAAGTCGAGCGCCGCGGCCGGAAGCGGCACCATCATGACGAAGATCACGCTGATGGCGGCCAGCGGCAGGGCGTATTCCCGGAACCGTTCGATAATGGAGATCGCGCCCAGGGTATTGGGCGCAAGCGCAGTGGTGCTCATCGGATCTCTCCTTGCGGCCGGATGGCGCCGCTTTCGGGCGCTCCGGTCTTTCCTGCTCTGAAGCGCGCCGCGTTGCGCATGCGGGCCGCCGATTCCCGGGTGCGACGCTCGCGCAATTCCGCCTCCACCCTCTGCCGATACAGGTAAGCAAGAATGGCGGCCACCGCCGCATACAAATCGACCGGAATAGCCTGGCCGACCTCGACCGAGCGGTAAAGAGAGCGCGCCAGGGGAGGATTCTCGATGATCGGGACCCCGGCCCAGCGGGCCTCGGCCTTGATTTCTTCGGCCAGCAGGTTGCGGCCCTTGGCCAGCACTTTGGGCGCGTCCATGGTGGAGAAATCGAAACCCAGCGCCACGGCATAATGGGTGGGGTTGGTCAGCACCACCGCCGCTTTCGATACATCGGCCTTCACCTTGCGGCGGCGCATCTGGCGCTGCAAGCCGCGGATGCGGCTGCGAATCTGCGGTGAGCCCTCGGTCTCCTTCATCTCCTCGCGGAGGTCGTCTTTGCTCATCTTCAGGCGCGACTCGCGGCTCCGCCATTCGACCAGGTAGTCAATCGCCGCCCAGCCGAACAGCAGCCACGCCGCCGCCTGCAACAGGCCGAAGACGTCGGCGCCCAGCAGTTCCAGGCGCGCCGTCGAGAAGGGAGGAATCTGGAACTGGCGAGCGATGCGCTGGACGGCAAAGATGGAGAGCAGCGCCACCGGCAGCATGGACTTGCCCAGGCGGGCTGCGGCGCGCAACGAAAAGAGGTTTTTGGCATTGGACAGAGGATTCACGCGCTCCAGCTTGAATCCCACCGAACCGGCGTGCAGGCTGAGGCCGCCGGTCTGCGCCACGGCCGCCGCCAGAGCCCCTGCGGCTACGGCAGCCATCACGATCCCCACCGGGGTGAGAACTTGGAGCGTGAGACTGCGCATGGCGCTGAGGGTCGGACCCAGTTTTCCCGCCTCCCAGCGTTGGCTCGCGCCCAGCGCCAGAAACCCGCCGAACGCGCTCCGCCACAACTCAATGGAGCGGTTGCCCAGCAGTCGCAACGCCAGCACTCCGGCCAGCGTTCCCGCTGCCGCGGTCAGTTCGCGGCTGTGGAGGAGATCGCCATCCTTGCGCGCCTTGTCGCGGCGATGCGCAGTGGCCTGTTCGGTCCGCTCTCCGGGCATGGGTTATCTCCCCATCCCGGCGGCGGGTGCGCCCAGCAGTCGCTCTGCCATGTCGAGCAGCCCCGCAAAGCGCGCCTCGATAAACCGCGGCCAAAGGGCCAGCGATCCGGCTAGTATAGCGAAACCGGTGAGCGTCTTGATGGGCACGGTCAGGGACATGACGGGCAATTGCGGGCTCAGGCGGCCCAACAGGGATACGCCGATCTCCACCAGCATGGTGGCGGCGAGCACCGGCGCGGCCAGTTCCACGCCGGCCAGGAAGATTCCGCTCGCGGCGCGCACAATTGCGAGCCCGGTGACCGGCACCAGAGCGTAGCTGCCCAGCGGCACGGCGCGGAAACTGCGTACGAGTGAAGCCAGAAGAATGCGGTCGAGGCCGGCCGCGATGATCACCAGCGTTCCCATGAGCTGAAAAAGGTCGCCCAGCAAAGGGGTTTCGATGTGAGTGGACGGATCGAGGAGGTTGACCAGCGAGAAGCTGAATTGCACGCCCGCGATCTGGCCGGCGAAGAGCAGCATCTCGTTCAGCAGCGCCAGCGAGAGCCCGTACACCAGTCCCACTGCC
>DASXLF010000109.1:0-4201 GCA_036496405.1 Steroidobacteraceae bacterium
ACGACGCGGGCACGGCCTTGCAGCGCGCCCACCGGGCGGGCGTGCTGGTTCGTGACCTGCGCGCGGCGCCGGGGCTTGAGCAGGCGCTGCGCATCAGCGTCGGCAGCCCGGAACACAACGATCGATTGCTGGCGTGCCTGGCATGAGCGGCCTGCCGGTATTGTTTGTCGACCGCGACGGCACTCTGATCGAGGAGCCGGCCGGAGAGCAGGTGGACCGCCTGGATCAGGTGCGGTTGTTGCCCGGGGTGATCGCCGCATTGCAGTCGCTGCAGCGCGCCGGCTACCGCCTGGTGATGGTCAGCAACCAGGATGGCCTGGGCGGTGAAAGCTACCCGCGCGAACGGTTCGAGCAGGTGCAGCAGTTCGTGCTGCAGCTGTTCGGCTCGCAGGGCATCGAGTTCGACGCCGTGTTCATCTGCCCGCATTTCGCCCACGAGCAGTGCCAGTGCCGCAAGCCGCGTCTGGGACTGGTGAGCGACTACCTGGCGCAGCACAACCTGGATCGTGAGCGCAGCGCGATGATCGGCGATCGCGACACCGATCTGGAATTCGCCCGGCAACTGGGTATCCGCGGCCTGCGGGTGCGCAGCGCCGGGACCTTGGAAGAGAGCTGGCCGGCGCTGGTGCACGCCCTGCTGGTGCGCCGCGCCACCGTGACGCGAACCACGCGCGAGACCGCCGTGGAGGTGCAGGTCGAACTGGACCGCAGCGACGCCAGCCAGATCGAGACCGGCATAGGCTTCTTCGATCACATGCTCGAGCAACTGGCCAAGCACGCCGGCTTCGCGCTGCAGTTGCGTTGCCGCGGCGATCTGCACATCGACGAGCACCACACGGTCGAGGACTGCGCCCTGGCCCTCGGTGAAGCGCTGCGGCGCGCGCTGGGCGACAAGAGCGGCATCGGCCGCTACGGTTTTCTGCTCGCCATGGATGAGAGCGAAGCCCAGGTGGCGCTCGATCTGTCGGGACGCGCGTTCTTCACCTTCGAGGGCCGCTTTCCGCGCGAGCAAGTGGGCGCATTGCCGAGCGAGCTGGTACCGCATTTCTTCCGCTCGCTGGCCGACTCGCTCGGGGCGGCGTTGCATCTGTCGGTGCGCGGCGAGAACACCCATCACATGATCGAAGCCTGCTTCAAGGGTGTGGGCCGCGCATTGCGGCCGGCCCTGCGTCGCGAAGGTCAGGATCTGCCGAGCACCAAAGGCGTGCTGTGAGCACGTCGGCCGACGTTGCCATCATCGACAGCGGCGGCGCCAACCTCGCCTCGCTGCGCTACGCACTCGATCGCCTGGGGGCGCGCTCGATCGTGAGCAGCGATGCCGCGCTGATCGCCGCGGCGCCACGCGTGCTGCTGCCGGGAGTCGGGGCGGCCGCCGATGCCATGGCGCGCTTGCGCGCCAGCGGCCTGGAGCGGGTCATTCCGCAACTGCGTGCGCCACTGCTGGGCATCTGCCTGGGCATGCAATTGCTGTTCGAACATTCGGATGAAGGTGACACCGCCTGCCTGGGCGTGATCGCTGGCCGGATCGAGCGGCTGCGCTCGGCGCCGGGATTGCCGGTGCCGCACATGGGATGGAACACACTCATACAACACGGCGACGATCCATTGCTCGCCGGCATACAGGCCGAGGATCGCGTGTACTTCGTGCACAGTTACGCCGCCGGGGTAAGTGCCGGTACCCTCGCCTCCATGCAATACGGCGGCCAGCGGTGCGCGGTCGTGCGGCGAGACAACTTCTGTGGCGTGCAATTTCACCCCGAGCGCTCCTCGGCTGCCGGTGCGCGCATCCTACGCAACTTCCTGAGCCTGCCATGCTGTTGATTCCTTCCATCGATCTGCGTGCGGGTGCCTGCGTGCGCCTGTACCAGGGCGATTTCGCCGCCGAAACGCGCTACGCGCTCAGCGCGCACGAACTGCTGGCGCGCTACCGGGCGCTGGGCGCGAGCTGGCTGCACATCGTCGATCTCGATGGTGCGCGCGACGGTGCGCTCGGCAACCAGGCGTTGATTCAGGCGTTGGCCGCGCAGCGAGCCGTGCATCTGCAAGTGGGCGGAGGCGTGCGCAGCGCCGCGGTACTCGAACAGCTGCTGCAGCACGGGGTCGAGCGTGTCGTGATCGGCAGCGCCGCGGTGGAACGGCGCGAGCAGGTCGCTCAGTGGCTGCAGGGCTACGGTGCCGAGCGCATCTGCCTGGCCTTCGACGTGCGCCTGGATAATGAGTCCGTGCCGCGCCTGCACACCCGCGGCTGGCAGCAGGCTACCGCTCGCTCATTATGGGATGCCGTGCAGGAGTTCGCGCCGCACGGCCTGCGGCACGTGCTGTGTACCGATATCGAGCGTGACGGCGCCCTCGCCGGCCCGAATCTGGCCTTGTACGTGGAGGCGCTGCAACGCTTCCCGCAGATCCAGTGGCAGGCCTCGGGCGGCATCGCCACCGGCGCCGATCTGGCCGCGCTGGCCGCGGCCGGCGTGCCGGCGGCGATCAGCGGCAAGGCGCTGCTGGAAGAGCGGATTTCAGTCGCGGAGCTGCGGCCATTCTTGCCAAACGCATAATTCCCTGCCTGGACGTGCGCGACGGCCAGGTGGTCAAGGGCATACGATTTCGCGACCACCGCGTGGTCGGCGACATCATCGAGCTGGCCACGCGCTATCGCGACGAAGGTGCCGACGAACTGGTGTTCTACGACATCACCGCCAGCCCCGAAGGGCGATCGGTCGACCGCGACTGGGTCAGTCGCGTGGCTCGCGTGCTCGACATTCCGTTCTGCGTCGCTGGCGGCATACGCTCGGTGGCCGACGCCGAACAGGTGCTCAATGCCGGCGCCGAGAAAATTTCGGTGAACTCCCCGGCGCTGTCCGAGCCGCAGCTCATTGATCGCCTCAGCGCGCGATTCGGCGCCCAGTGCATCGTGGTGGGTATCGACAGCCAGAGCACCCGCGAGGGTTATCGCGTCTATCAATACACCGGTGATCCCTCGCGCACTATCGATTCCCGGCGCGACACCCTGGATTGGGTGCGGGAAGTGCAGGGCCGCGGCGCCGGCGAGATCGTGCTCAACTGCATGGCCGCCGACGGCACGCGCGACGGCTATGACATCGAGCAGCTGCGCCAGGTGCGCGCACTGTGCGAGGTACCGCTGGTTGCCTCGGGCGGCGCCGGCACGCCACAGCATTTCGAGCGCGCGTTTCGCGAAGCGCAGGTGGACGCTGCGCTGGCCGCGAGCGTATTCCATAGCGGCGCGATCGTGATCGGCGAACTCAAGCGCGAACTGCGCCGCGACGGACTGGAGGTACGGCTGTGAGCATCACGATCGAGAATGCCGAGCGGCTCGACTGGGACAAGAACGGCGGCCTGATTCCAGTCATCGTCCAGCACGCCGTCAACGGCCAGGTGCTGATGCTGGGCTACATGAATCGCGAGGCACTGCGCCTGACGCTCGAGCGCGGCCGGGCCGTATTTTTCAGCCGCACACGCCAGCAGCTGTGGGAGAAAGGTGAAACCTCGGGCAATCGCCTGGAGCTGCGCTCGGCGCACGTGGATTGCGATGCCGATACCTTGCTGCTGACCGTGATGCCGACCGGCCCGGTGTGTCACACCGGCAGCCTCACTTGCTTCGGCGATGAACCGTTGACCGCGGCCGCCTGTTTGAGCTTCCTGGCCGAGCTCGAACAGATCATCGCCCAGCGCGTGGCCGAGAATCCGCACGGCAGCTATACCGCGCGCCTGGTTCAGGAGGGCGTGAAACGGGTGGCGCAGAAAGTCGGCGAAGAAGGTGTCGAGGTGGCACTCGCGGGCTGCATGGAAGATGATCCAACGCTGCTCGGCGAATGCGCGGACCTGCTGTACCACCTGCTGGTGCTGCTGCGCGCGCGCGCGCTGCCGCTGGCGCAGGTGATCGAGACGTTGCGGGCGCGTCAGCGCTAGAGCACGATATCGGGCGCCGGCTCGCGCAGGTTGTAGCGCGAACTCATGGCGCGCCCGTAGGCCCCGACGTTGGCGATCAGCATGACGTCGCCTTCACGGGTCGGTGGCAGCAGGCGATCGTGGCCGAGAAAATCGCCACTCTCACAGATAGGTCCGACCACATTGGCCAGCTCGCTGGCCGGCTCATCGATGCGCGTGAGATTGACGATCTCGTGCCAGGCGCCGTACAGCGCCGGCCGCACGAGATCGTTCATCGCCGCGTCGACGATCGCGAAGC
>DASXLF010000110.1:0-3165 GCA_036496405.1 Steroidobacteraceae bacterium
GCGCGCTCGGCATCGGTGATACCCGTCGCATTGTTCATTGGCATGATCTTCGTCACCACCACTTGCTGGTAGACCGCCTGGGCGTGCGCCGTGACTTGATCGGGTGTATCGAGCCGCACGTTCTTCATCTGCACCTGTGCGCCGTGGCACATGTAGCAACGTTGTTCGAGCACCTTCTGGATCTCGGCGAATGCCACCTTTTGCGGCGCTGCGCCGGCTACCGGCGCGGCGGTGGGCTCCGGCTTCATCCACACGATGGACAGGCCCAGTACCGCGGTACCGAAGAGCGCGTACGGAATGGGATTGCGCGCGTTGCCCAGTTTGAAGCGATGGCGAACCACGAAGAACTGCCGGATCCCGGCGCCGCCCAGCATGATGAGCAGCAGCACGATCCAGTTGTATTTGTGCGTATAGGTGAAGCTGTAGTGGTTGCTCAGCATCGCGAACAGCACCGGCAGCGTGAAGTAGGTGTTGTGCACGCTGCGCTGCTTGCCGCGCTGGCCATGGATCGGATCGACCGGCTTGCCTTCGCGCAGCGCCGCGACATTCTTCCGCTGGCCGGGAATGATCCAGAAGAACACGTTGCCGCTCATGGTCGTCGCCATCATCGCGCCGACGAGGAGGAAGGCCGCGCGGCCGGCGAACCAGTGGCACGCGAGCCACGCCGCGAAGGCGATGAAGATCGCCACCAGCACGCCGACGATGGTGTCGCCGTTCTTGCGCTGGCCGAAGATCTGGCAGATGCCGTCGTAGATCATCCAGAAGACCACGAAGAAGGCCACTGCGACTGCGATGGCGGCGCCAGGCTGCCAGTCCATCTTCGATTTGTCGATCAGGTAGGTGCTGGCGTTCCACAGATAGGACATCGTGAAGAGTCCGAAGCCTGTGAGCCAGGTCGAATAGCTCTCCCAGTACGACCAGTGCAGATGTTCCGGCAACCTTTTCGGCGCCAGCGCGTATTTCTGCATGTTGTAGAAGCCGCCGCCGTGCACGGCCCACTGCTCGCCACCGACACCCTTGTCCAGGGATTCCTGGTCTTCCGGCTTTTCGAGGCTGTTGTCCAGCATCACGAAATAGAAGGAAGCGCCGATCCAGGCGATCGCGGTGATGACATGGACCCAGCGCAGCAGCAGATTGGCCCAGTCGAGGTAATAGCTTTCCATTGACTCTCAACCTTGTCGGCGTAGGGGAACGCCGCGGTATTTCGGCCTGCTCACCACTGCGGGCGCTGTAAGCAGAGATAGTGCCGCGAACGCAGGCCATGGACTGGACCTCGCTCCGCTGCGGCTTGTGGACTGAAGTGTATACACTCTTGGGAGAGAAGTTTCAGGTTTTGTGTCTCGCGACGTGCTGGAAAACCCTGAGCGCCCCTCACGCAGACGGCAGCGATTGCAACAACTGTGCCGCGACGGCCACGGCGATCACCTCCGGTTCCTTGCCCGTGATGCCGGGCACGCCGATCGGGCAGGTCACGCGCGCCATCTCGTCCGCCGTGAAGCCGCGCGCTTCGAGCCGATGGCGGAAGGTCGCCCACTTCGTCTTGCTGCCGATCAGGCCGATGTACGGAAGATCGTCCTGCTCGCGCAGCCGCTTGAGACAGGCGATCACAATGTCCAGGTCCTCGGCATGGCTGAAGCTCATGATCAGCACGCGCGAGCCCGGCGCAAGTTGCGCGACCGCCTGCTGCACCGGTTCGGAGTATTCGGTTTCGATCTGCGCAGGGAGGTCGTCGGGAAAGATGCCATCGCGGCTGTCGATCCAGCGCACGGAAAACGGCAACGTTGAGAGCAGCCGCGCCAGCGCCGCACCCACATGGCCGCCGCCGAACAGGGCCACCGGCTCCAGGTGTGCGAGCAGTTCGGACTGCAGCGCCTTCGCATCCGCCGCGCCGATTCGGCGGTACGACAGAAAGACAACGCCGCCGCAACATTGCCCGAGGCTCGGCCCCAACGGATAGCGACGCACGCCTTCGATGGCCGCTCCGCCCGCAAGCCAGGCGCGAGCTTCGTCGACGGCCTGGAACTCGAGTTGGCCTCCTCCGATGGTGGCCGTCAGGCCGTCGGCCCACACGGCCATCCATGTGCCCGCTTCACGCGGGGCAGACCCTTGGGTCACTTCGACACGGACCAGGATGCCGGACTCACGCCGCAAGCGCGCAAGCAGTTCGTCGACGGCGCCGGTCATGGGCGAAACCTCCCGTTTCGGAGACCCCATTCAGGCACGGTATAACCGCGCCGATGAATTTTCAGCTCACGCCGCGCCGCCTCGCACTGGCGGCCGCCCTTGTCTCCAGCCTGTGGCTGGCCGGTTGCGGCACCGCACCACTCACCGGCACCGTACCCGGCCAACTCAGCAGCGCCACCCCCGATCCGGGCGACAGCAGTCGGCCCCGGCCGCGTCCTTCCACCGCGGCAACGGCCCGCGACTACCGACGCGACGCTGCACGCCACATCTACGACATCAACAAGGGCCGCATCTACAAAGGCCAGTTGCCGCCGCTGCTCTATGCGGTGGGCACGCTGCAGGTCGATCTCGACGCGAACGGCAAGGTCGTCTCGATGCACTGGATGCGCGCGCCCCAGCATGCGCCGGAGGTGATTGCCGAGATCGAGCGCACGGTGCTTTCGGCCGCGCCCTTCCCGGCCCCCACGCGAATGGGCAAAGTGACCTGGACGGACACTTGGTTGTGGGACGAAGGCGGCCATTTCCAGCTCGACACGTTGACCGAAGGGCAACTGCAAGGCTCGGCTCAAGAGCCTCTGTAGGTGGAGTAGCTCCACGGGCTCACCAGCAGGGGCACGTGGTAGTGCTGGTCGGTGTGCGCAACGCCGAAATCCAGCGCCACGCGGTTCAGGAAATTCGGCTCCGGCAGCTTCACGCCGCGCGCCTTGAAATAGCCCGCCACGTCGAACACGAGGCGGTAGGTGCCGGTTTTCAGCGAGTTGTTGTCATAGAGCGGCCCATCGCTGCGGCCGTCGGCATTCAGCGTGAAACGCCTGACCAGCGTGGCGCGCGCGTCTTCGCCCGTGCCTTCAGTGGTGAACAGCGCAACCTCCATGCCTACGGCAGGGGTGCCGTGCATGGTGTCCAGTACGTGGGTGCTCAAGCCCATGGAATCGCTCCTTCAGTGCATAGGGAAAATGCGGTCGACAAAAGTGTATACAG
>DASXLF010000111.1:0-2192 GCA_036496405.1 Steroidobacteraceae bacterium
GCACGGCAAACACGGACTGCAGCAACGGTTCGTTGTCGAACAAGGCTCGCATTTCAGGTGTCCGATTGACCAGCCGCGAAAGCTCTTCGGGCGCGCCGAAGAAAGCGCGGATGCAGGGATCATCGGCCCAGGATGCCGCGCTGGCTTCCCGCGCCTCGGGAAGCGTGGCCACCAGACCGCGAACATAGTCGATCCCCTCGCCCACGGCAGCTTCGAGCCGGGACCAGTAGCGCGGAGCGATGCGCAAGCGCGGGCTCAGCCGGAGCACGCGCTGCACCATCTCGATCCGACGCGGATCGCTCGGTGCATCGTTGCCGTGTTCGCGGCGAAAGAGCGAAGCGAAGAATTCCATGTCGATACTCCACTGCCGGCCCATACATATTTTGGATGCGCCGGTGCAACTTGCCCAGTCCTGCTCTCAGCGCTTCGCCCAGAAATCCCGCTGCATCGCGATGGTTTCCGGTGCGATCTCGGCTACCGGCCCGATCAGTTCCACCGGCTTCTGGCAATGGTCGAAGACGTAGCGCGAGGACACGCTCATGGTCGGGTTCTCCGCATGGCTGCCGGTCTCCGCGAGCAACTGCGCCTCGGTCATGCCGAACACCACGCGCCCGATGTTGGCCCAGTAGGCAGTGCCGGCGCACATGCAGCAGGGCTCGACCGCGGTGTAGAGCGTGCAACCCCAAAGGAACTCGGGCGTGAAGTTGGTCGCGGCCACGCGCGCGAGGGTCGACTCCGCGTGATTGACGGTGTCGATGTTGCATTGCTCCAGCAACACAGTCTCCTGATCGGGGCCGACCAGAACGGCGCCGAAGGGATGGTGGCCCATGGTGACGGCGCGCCGCGCCACTTCGTTCGAGCGGCGCAGGTGGCGCAGCATCTGTTCCTGCGTGGGCCGCAGGCCCAGGGGCGGCAAGGTCGTTGAATCAGTCATTCGCGAGTTCCTCGATGTGGTGCCGACAGCCTCCACGGAAACAGCCGGGGACGCAACCCTTCGATCCGTCCAGGGGCGGGAAAGACCCCGTTGTTGGCGTTGCGCGGAACGCGGTAATGTCCCCCGCCTTTCATCCTCCGAGGGAACTTGCCATGGCGCTCCTGCCCGAGATCGGAATTCGCAACCTGGACGACATGGCGCGCGTCGAGACGGAGATGACGCTCGACGAGCGCCTGCCCGAGCGCAGCGTCCTGGACGTCTTCATCGCCGCCGCCGCGCGCCAGCCGGACCGCACGGCACTCACGATGCTGATGACGGGCGCACCCGACGAACAGGCACGCCTCGTCAGCTACGGCGACCTGCTGGGCCTGATCCGGCGCGCCGCCAACCTGTTCGCGACGCTGGCCGGCCCGCGCCCCGGCGTCGCCTACATGCTGCCCAGCCTGGTCGAGACCCACGCAACGCTGTGGGGCGCCGAGACCGCGGGCTACGCGGTGCCGATCAACTTCCTTCTGCAACCCGCGCACATTGCCGGCTTGCTCAAGGCCTCCGGCGCTCGCGTGCTGGTGGCGCTGGGCCCGCATCCGGTGCTGGACATCTGGCAGAAGGCGCTGGCCTTGCGCGACGAGATTCCGGGGCTGATCCTGGTGCGCGTGGCACCGCCCGGCCCGCCGGCTGAAGAAGGCGTGATTGACTTCCACACGGCGCTCAAGGAGCAACCCGACGACCGGCTGGTGTTCGGCGAACCGGGTCGCGATGGCGACGTGGCAGCCTACTTCCACACCGGCGGCACCACGGGCGCGCCCAAGCTGGTCGCGCACACGCACCGCAGCCAGTTGGTGGCCGCGCTGGGCGGGGCCATGCTGGGCGACATGCGACCGAGCGACACGCTCACGGCCACACTGCCGCTGTTTCACGTCGGCGGCACCATCTTCTGCGGCCTGAGCGCCTTCATGGCCGGCATGGGCTTGCTGATCATGTCGCCGGGCGGGCTGCGCAATCCGGCCATGGTGCAGGGCTACTGGCGCCTGTCAGCCCAGTACGGCGCCACGCTGGTGGGCGCGGTGCCCACCTCGGTCGGCGCCGTGCTGGACGTGCCGTTGGCCGGTGTCGACCTCCGCGCCGTGCGCGCCGGCTTCTGCGGTGCCGCGTCGCTGCCGGCTGCGGTGGGCGAGCGCTTCAGGCAAGTCACCGGGCGCGGCCTGTTCGAGGTCTACGGCATGACCGAAGCCTCGGGCCTGATCGCCATCGACGCGGT
>DASXLF010000112.1:0-2647 GCA_036496405.1 Steroidobacteraceae bacterium
CAAAAGAGCCCAGGCAGTCTGGATGAACGTGTTGAGCGTAACGCCTTCCCGGCGCCCCTGCTCGCTCAGCGCCGAGCTCAACGCTTCGCTCAGCGTCACCGTGATCTGGTGCGACGCAACCGACCCGTCGAGCGCTGTATCGGCGGCTACACGCGTGGGCTCCTGCAGTCCAGCCAAAACCTCCCGCCAGGCTGCAATCGCCGCCGCCTGATCCTGTGCCGCAATCCAGGCCAGATAATCACGGTAAGGCGTCACCCGCGGCAGCGCTGCTGCATCCCCCCCGCGCGCATAAAGCGCCAGCAGTTCCTGCACCAGCACAGGGCCAGACCATCCATCCATCAGAATGTGATGGCTGCTCAGCACCAGCCGGTGCTCCTGCGCAGCCAACCGGATCAGCGCGAAGCGCAGCAAGGGTGGGGTCGCAAGATCAAACCGCTCAGTGCGATCCTGCAGCAGAGCTTCGCTCAGACGCTGCTCACGTGCTGCGGCATCCAGCTCCGACAAATCAAAACTGCGCCAGGGCACCCGCGCGCCCGAGGCAATGATCTGCACCGCTTGGCTGAGCTTCTCATGCGCAAAGCCCGCCCGCAGGCTAGCGTGACGTTCAATCAGGGCCTGCGCCGCCCTTTCCAATCTGGCCGCATTCAGGGAGCCCTCCAACGCCAGCACCAGTTGCACGATGTAGACGTCCGGCGCGCCCACATCGTACAGCGCATGGAAGAACAGGCCCTCCTGGAGCGGCGAGAGCGGCAGAATGTCTGCGATCTGCGGGTACTTGCTCTCGATCCACTCGATCTCATCCTGAGAGAGCCTCAGCAACGGCAGATCGCATGGGCTGCGACCACCCGCACCGGGTTGCTCGGCATGGCGCACCAGCGCTTCCAGCAGCGCGAACCAGCCCTGCGCCAGATCGTGCGCCTCTTTCTCGGACAACAGATCGGCCGCCCACGACCAGTGCGCAATCAGAGTTGCACCATCTGCTGCATCGAGTGTCAGCGCGTTGACTTCAATAAGGTGAGCAAGCGGCATGGCGGGATCGGCCCCCCCAAGCCCCACCGCCTCCTCGGCAGCCGCCCAGTCCGCTCCCGCCGGTGCAGGAAACCGCCCGAGATAGTTGAAGCCGATCTCAGGCGCGGGGAAGTCCGCCAGCCGTACCGCAGTCTCCGGGTTGAGGTAGCGCAGCAGCCCGTAGCCAAGGCCACGGTCAGCCGCCGCGCGCATCTGCTCCTTGATGATCTTGACCGCCCGTCCCAGCGCCGCTCCCCCGCGCAGCGCTTCCGCAACATCCAGCGCGCCGGCATCAAGCCGCATCGGATACAGACTCGTGAACCATCCGAGCGTGCGCGAGAGGTCTACCTCCGCAAAGATCTCCTCGCGGCCATGACCCTCAATATCGATCCGTACCGCTGTCTCGCCGCCGCGCCCGCGTCCCCGGCACCAGTTGAGCACCGCCAGTGTCAGGCCGGTCAAAAGCACCTCGTTGATGCCGGCATGAAACACCGCCGCTGTGCGCGTCAGCAGGGCTCCCGTGACCGAACCCGGCAGTCTCAGTGTCAGGCGTCCAGCCCGGGCGCTGGTGTTACGCCCGCAACCGCGTGCGCCTTCCACCAGCGAAACAGCCGGCCCGCCCAGCATGGCGCTCCAGAACGAAAGCTCCGCTACCCGTTCCGCACGCCGCGCCTCGGCCACAAGTCGCTGCGCCCAGTACCGCAACGACGTCCCCCGCGGCGCCAGCGCCGGTGTCCTTGCGTTCCGCAGCGCCTCCCAGGCCGCCGCAAGATCCGGCACCAGAATGCGCCACGACACCCCGTCAATCGCCAGATGATGGATGATCAGCAGCAGCCTTCCCGGCTGTTGTCTTCCAGCATCAAACCAAATTGCCTGAACGATCTCGCCCGCCGCAGGCGCAAGCCGCGCCACGGCCTTCTCTCCCTCCTCCCCTATGCAGGCATGCCGCGTACCCTCATCGAGAGCGCACACATCAACGCGCCGAACACACGACCTCGCATCAACGAAACCAGCGGGCGCAATCTCCAGTGCCAACCCGCTCCCCTGCGCAGGTACAGTCAGCCGCAGTCGCAGCGCGTCGTGGTGATCGATCACAGTCTGCAGGGCAGCAATCAAATCATCCCCGTGCAGCCCTGCGGGAAGGTGCAACAACATCGCTTGATGGAAGCGCTCGATCGGCCCGCCGCGCTCAACGAGCCAATGCATGATCGGGGTCAGAGGAAGCGCGCCGGTCGCCACATCGCGCAGATCGGAAGCCACTTCCTGCGCAGCAACGGCGACAGCGGCAAGCGCCGCAACCGTCTGATGCTGAAAAACTGCGCGCGGCGAGATCACCAGGCCCGCTTTGCGCGCCCGGCTCACCAACTGGATCGAGACGATGCTGTCGCCGCCAAGCTCAAAGAAATTGTCGTCAACCCCTACTCCCCCCACCCCCAGCACGTCCGCAAACAGGGCGCACACGATCTCCTCAACCGGCGTGCGCGGGCAACGGCTGCCCACCCCAACCGCCGGCGCAGGCAGCGCACGCCGGTCCAGCTTCCCGTTCGGGGTCAGCGGCAGACCATCCAGCACCACAATCGCAGACGGCACCATGTAGTCCGGCAGCAGCCCCGCTACATGTGCCCGAAGCTGCCCAACC